>JBBIRN010000032.1:0-4809 GCA_037441785.1 Candidatus Aminicenantota bacterium
ATTTTTCTCAAGATAAAGTTTTTGTCTTTGATCAGAAACAGAAAAAAATTTTTGTCTTTTCTGAATCTTTTTCTTATCTTTATTCCATAGGCTCACCTGGCCAGGGTCCGGGAGAACTGGAAGACCCGGTAGATTTTGCTGTTTGCTCGGATAAGATTGTCGTTCTGGAACGCTTTCCCAGAAAATTGGATATATTTAAACTAAATGGTGAGTTCCTGGAGCGGATAAAATTGAAGATTCCAGAAGAAATTTCTTATTCTTATCCATCGGCCATTCTTCCAGGTCCTGACAAAACCTTCATTATAGCCTACGACCTAAGCGATCACTCAATAGATGTCTATGATGCTCAGGGAAACTATAAATCCACCCTGCTAAAAAGAGAAGAGCCAATAATAATCTACAGAAAAAACATTGGCAATGAATCAGCAATTGGGTTCTATAATCAAAAAAAATCTATAGTGCATTTTAACCGCTTAGATGGCGAATTCATTGAAATTTATCCCGACGGAGTCCTGGGTGGCAAATTTCGCATACAGGATGCCACTCTTCAAAAAGTAGCCAGAGAACTAAGAGCGAATTTTGAAAAAGAAGTCAGGCCCAGCAATATCCAAACTGATATCATCGGCTTTCTTCTCTACACTAATTTTTGCATAGATGAAAAAGACAACCTTTATGTGGCCAAACTCAGGTCGGATAAAGACAACGTTGGTCAAAAAATATGGACTTTTGATTCTGAGCAAAAATGTCATGCTGGGCTGGTACGTTTGCCTGACGGGGGAAAAGTAAAGGCTTTATATTTTGGGAATGGTCAATTTTATTTAGTAAGCGACCTGGAAAAAATCTGGGTTACAAAAAGGAGGAAACCATGACTAAAATTAAAGTGATTCTAGCGCTTGCCTTGATAGGCGTTTTTTTGCTGCAATTTTTTCCTGCCAAGGGCAATGTACCAGGAGAAAATTGCCCTTGTGTTCTTGAGCCAGGTTGCGGTTGCTGTCCTGAATATTCACAGGGCTCGACTGTCTGGCATCTTACTGGTTGGGAATGCTGGGGAAGTGGCGGTGAGTGCCAATACCGACATTGCCTTTATACTTGATTTTAATCAAGCAAAAACTTTTTTATCAAAAGCTCTATTTTAATTTAAGCGGGTAAAACCAATGCGAAATTTAATGAAACCCATCTCACCTCAAATAAATAAAAGCATATTTTTGTTAATTATTCTCTTATTAAGATTGTTTTTACCTTCGTTTGCTTCTACAGAGATTACTGCAAATTTACACCTCTGGATATTTAAGATTCCTGGTCTTCAGTACCTAAGAGAAGAAACAGAAAAAGACGGAAAGCCGTTTGTTCACATAAAAGGCGCAGATTTGAGCGCTCGATTTCCTGATGAAGGAATGCTTTTCAGCACCCGGCTGAAGAGAAAAGAAACTAAGCAAATTGCCGATTTTTTGCGAACCAAACTCCCTGACAATCTTTTAGACCAAGAGGTAAAGGTCGATTGCCTACTTGAAGAAAAAGGCATTCGGTTTGATTTAAATAAGAATAAAACTATATCCAAACAGGTTGACCAGGATGAACAAAATAACTTATTGCTATGGGTAGAAGGGAAAAAGACGGTCGGGCCAGAGCAATTCATTTTTAATGTAAAACTAAAAATAAAATCAGGACCTGAGGCAAAAATCATAGAAAAGCCAGAATGTCTCTGGAACATTAGGGAGCAGATCTATTTGGGTTTCATTTCTGACCCTGAAAAAAAGAAGGCTGAGCCGAAAAGCCTAAAAGGTTGCAAAGGTGATATCTATTTCATCGTCCTTTTAAACGAAAGTAATTAATATTAAAAAAAAGTTCAGACCTCTTTTATCATTCCCCTACGTTCCACATTAATCAAAGGGCGAGAAAATCTTAGGAGCAAATTTTTTTCTGCCACCAAGAACAGGTTATTTTCTCTTCTTCCTTCAGCATTATAATTCCTTAAAATCACCTCGGGGAAAAGAGAAGGCGACTTGCTCTAAATCAACAAATCTGACCTGCTGACATTTAAAGTAGCTGCTCGCATCCGGTCACCTTGATGATAAGGCCTTTGCTCCGCCATTCATATGCTTCAGTAATTCCAGGGCAAACAACATAGTTTCGACCGCGAGGATATAGCTGCCTGAAGGCCCACAATGATTCCGAATCAAAGCGCTCTGGGTTTACTTTACATTCATAAGCATCAACTTCCTCTCCGCGAGGAATCACAAAATCAATCTCTCGGCCTGATTTGTCTCGCCAGAAAAAGATTCCATCCCCGCCAGTGCGGGCTCGTAAACAGTCAAGAACCAAATGTTCCCATAGCCATCCGCGGTCTTCTTCCCTAATCTCATTCCACCCTCTCACATAGGTCACAAAGCCTGTATCAAAACCATAGACTTTGGGCCTTTTAAGCAGTTCTCTTCTTCCCCCACCATGAAATGGCCTTACCGGATAGATGGCAAGAGAGATGGTTAAAGCTTCAAGATAGCTCTTCACGGTAGGCCGGCTGAGGTCACATTCCCGAGACAATTGAGAATAATCTACCAGGCCTCCACTTGTCCGCAGCAAAAGTCGAAACAAATCAAGAAAACCAGTGCGTTCCCTGACAGCAAACAATTCTTGAATGTCTCTGGCATAGAAACTATCCATCCACTCAGAAAAAAGGGAATTATCTTTTTCATTGCTGAGCAAAAATTCAGGTAGTCCTCCATGCCATAAACGACGATCCAGTTCTGGAAGCCCAAACTCTTTCTGGCATTCACTCCAGAGGACTGGAAGTAAATGAATGGTTATTTTCCTTCCTGTTAGAGCATCACTGAATTTCTTAGTGGCCGCCAGCGTTGATGAACCTGTGGCCAGAATCCGGAGATGAGGAAAAGAATCTGCCGCCACTTTTAAAATGCGGGTCGGGTCAGGTAAACGATGAATTTCGTCAAGTATGATGATGGCCTTCCTTTTCTTGGAGCGGAAAAAAAGTTCCGGGTCGTCAAGTTTACGGGCGTCAGAAGGCAAATCACAATTCAGATAAACGGCATCAGGAATCATCCTGGCCAGTGTGGTCTTCCCCACCCGCCGGACACCAGCCAGCCAGACTATCGGGCGCTTCTTCCAGGCCTCGTGAATTTTTTTGAGCCAATAGGGTCTAACTATCATGTAATTATAATTACCAAATAGACGTCTATTTGTCAAATAGATTTTCATTTTGGAAAATTCGCCTATAATTTTTAAATGCTGGTCATTGCCGAGAAACCTGCCTGACTGAAATTTATAACCCTGAGTTCAAAAATAAAAAAGGATATACGATTTATTTTCTTTTATCGTGAGAAAAAACCAGTCTCTTAATAACTCCGACAATTGTATACGGCGAGCCAATTAATCCAGCCGGCAAAGATAAATACGATGGCCTCAGATAAAAACTAAAAATCCGAATGAAAGTCAAAGCAAAACCAGAATTGTGCCTTACAAAGGCCAGGGCTTATGTTTTGAATCCTCCTTTATTTCAGCAACGGCTCGCTGCCTTTTGACGATAATTTCTATTTTTTTTCTCAAATGGCTGCTTGGCCAGCTTCAGGCGCCGCTGGCGTTTCTTTTCAAAAATAGATTCAATGTATTTATTCATCACCGTAGTTTTCGATTGTATTAATTTCTTCTCAGGCGCTGGGAGATTTTTTCGGCCGCGGTGCGGGCTTCGGAGCCTACTTCAGGGTCACTGACCAGTGATTGGCAGAAAGAAAGCCCGGTTTCGCAGGAAAAATCCGGAAAAGCCGCCAGCACCAGCTTTTTCTCCTCAGCTCGCGGGCATAGAGAATAAATTTCCTTCAGGGACTCAACTACAGCCTCCGGCCGCCGGTATCTCTCAGAAGCAGTCAGCCGGACCAGCCCCCTGATGGCCAGAACTTTTTCCTTAAGGTCAGATGAACTGCGGGCAACGAGCCAGAGGTCATCGCGGGCTTCAACCTCGGGCCAGTCGGATAAAGCCCGGACGCAAGCTTCTTTGATTTTTGGGTCCTGAGTTTTTAAATAATTTCTCAGGAGTGGCAAAGAATTTCTTTCGCCGATTTTCCCGATTATGGAAATAAGCAAGGCCTGCCTTTGAGGCTCCTTTTCCGCACCCAGTAGGTTCCGGAAATAGCCCGAGCGGGCATCAGGCCGGGCACTCTGTTTCGCCCAGGCCGCCATGATGCCAGCCATCTCCTCCCGGAAAGCCTCGTCTTCATTCTTGTAGGCTATGTTCAGCAGCTCCTCTGCCAGGCTGATATCGCCAAAGGCTCTCAGGCCGCGGGAAACCAGAGCCAGGTCAGCCGAAGGATTAGCTGCTTCTTTAAGGAAAAATTCCCGGCTTTCTCCGATGTTTCTTTCACAGGCAGCCAGGAGTAATTCGTTACGCAGCGTTTGTTCGGACGTGGAAGAAAGCATTTCCAGAATCTTTTTATCAACTGCCTTTCCCCGCAAAGCCACCAGGCTTTCTCTGGCTGCTGCCTTTTCATTCCCGCGGGAAGTGGCTGCTTTGTCCGCCAGAAACTGCACCGTGGAGCTATCACCAATTTTTCCTAAGCTGATGATGGCTTCTGTTCTGACCTCAGGTGCAGGCGATTTAGCGGCCAGGTTTACGAGGTATTCCCGGGCGGTTTGAACAGGATAATTAGCCAGAACTGCAGCTACCTGAACCTGAAGGCTATCCGGAAGCCCGGAGAAAAGCCCCAGGTAAGAATCAAGTTTATCCTGAGGAACGAGGCGCGGGATAAGACCGACGGCCGCCTGCCTGGCCAGGTCATCCCGGCTCTTTAAGGCGGTTTG
>JBBIRN010000032.1:4819-14735 GCA_037441785.1 Candidatus Aminicenantota bacterium
CCTTCGTAATTATTCCCGGCGGCCAGAATTTTTACTTTCCAGGCCGCCAGTTTTTCGGCTGGAGTCAGTGCGGCTTTAAGCAGTGAACTGGCTATGGCCGAGGCCGCATCGTACTGCCGGTTGTCAATGTCCCGGTTGGCTGTCCTTAAAAGTGAATCGGCAGCCAGAAGGCGAATCTTTTCATCACCGGATTTAAGGTAGTTAAGGAGAATATTGCTGGCTGCGCTGCCGCCGATGTTGCCCAGAGCTTCAAGCGCAGCCACTACAACTGGCGGTGATGGATTCTTCTTAAGGAGCTTTTCCAGTTCCGGCACAGCCGCCATCGCTCTTCTATGACCCAGGCTGCTGATGATTCCAGGCATAACTTCGGCCGGAGCCTTTCCCAGCGCAGCAATGAGAGCAGCATTGGCTTCATCTCCAGGGATTCTCTCCAGGACAAAGCGGGCCGGGTCGGATTTTTCAGGGTCAGTAATAAATGGAGATAAGGCTTTTACCGATTCAGAGCCAGCAATCCAGCTCAAAGGTTTACTTACCGCGATGCGGGCATCTCTGGTTACCGGACCGGCAAAAAACTGCAGAAGCTTTTTCTCAGCCGCCAGCCTCAGCGCCTGATCATCTTTCAGGCTGAAGATGAGCCTGTCCAGTGCCAGAGCCGGGCCTTCTCCCTGGCTGTGGTCAAATTTTTCCAGAGCTTTTAAGACCTGGTCTAACTGCTCCAGGCTTTTCTGCGAACTGGCTGCTTGCTGTTCGGCTGAGTATGAAGAAATTGCACACGGTGAATCAGAAACGGCCGAAAGCGGAAGTGCAATCAGAAATGAAATCAGGAAAGCAAATTTGATCAGAAAGATTTTCTTTAAGGATTTATTTTTGTTTCTGTTTTTCATGGCCATCTCTCCCTTTTCACTTCATTCTGGAAGAACCCAGGGTTTACGGTAGGAACGGCTGAGCAGCCTTTCGGCTTCGGGGTCACCGATGATTTTCTCGCTGGCCGGGTCCCACCTTATCTTTCTGCCCACCATCATAGAAATCATGGCCAGATGCCCGACGCTGGCTGAGCGATGAGCCACTTCAGCCGGGGTAATGGTTTCTTTTCTGCTCCTGACGCAGTCCAGAAAATTCTGGTAGTGGTCGCGGCTTTTGTAGAGCCTGATTTCTTCCGGGCCGATGACTTCGTTCTTGAGGGAAGCTGGTTCGGTTTCAAACTGGCCGCGGTCCACCCATATCCAGCCTTTCTCACCAATCCACTTGGTTCCGCTCCAGATTTGAGGATAGCCGCCAGCTACAATCATCGGCGTGCCGTCGGCGTATTTAGCTTCAACCCAGTAGCGCAGCGGGCTGTTGTAAACCCCACCTTTAGGAAACTCGCCGTGGGCTTCAATCTCCACCGGACCGGTGCGGTCCCAGCCCATGCCCCAGTGAGCGATGTCCACATGGTGGCCCACCCAGTCCAGGAGCTGGCCGCCGCCAAAATCCATGTTCCAGCGCCAGTTCATGTGCACCCGCGATTTACAGTATGGCCAGTAGGGAGCCGGCCCCAGCCACATTTCATAATCAAGCTCCGGTGGTGGAGGTTCAATTTTATCCTGGCCAAAGGTGCCGGCAAAATCGTAATGGCCTTCTGGCAGACCAACTTCAATGCGCAGGACCTCTCCGATACGGCCGTTACGCACCAGCTCGGCCGCCCGGTGAAAATTCTCCACCGAGCGCTGCCAGCTTCCGGTCTGCCACACCCGGCCGTAGCGTTCAACGGCCCTGACCAGAGCCCGACCCTCAGCCAGGTCGTGGGTCAGCGGCTTTTCGCCGTAAATGTCATAGCCAGCGCGGGCGGCATTAATGGCCAGAAGCGCATGCCAGTGGTCAGGCACAGCGATGGATACCGCGTCAATATCTTTTCTCAGAAAAAGTTCGCGAAAATCCGTGTAAGCTTTACAGGATTTATTTCCGTACTTTTTATCAACAATGTCCTTGGCCCGGGCTAAATGATTCTTGTCCACGTCACAAACAGCTACCCACTGTACCTCATCCTTGCTCAGAAAGGCTTCCATGTTGGGAATACCCATCATACCAAAGCCAATGCCGGCCATAACGATGCGGTTAGAGGGAGCAGGACGTTTGTCACGTCCGAGGGCTGAAGCGGGCACGATGGCTGGAAAACCCAGCCCAACCGCGGCCGCCACTGAAGTTGTTTTTAAAAACTCACGACGAGAATAAACTTTTTTAGGCTTTTTCATTTTTATACCTCTTTATACCTTAAAAAAAATTTCAAAATTTTCCGCGCCATCTTCAAGACACATTTTCTTTTTAACTCAATCAGCTATTAAATGCAAAGCAAATTTTCCCGTTGTTCTGTTAAAAAACTCTGTCAAATTTTACTCTGTGGCCAAGGTCAAAATATTTTCTGTTGCCACATCAACTTCTTTATGGTAAAAAGGAAGTCAAGGAGGGACGATGAACAGGGCGGGTACTCTGGTCTTAATCGTCTTTATGGTCGCGGCAGCGGTTTCTCTGGGCTTTATCACTTCTGCCAGCCTGCAAAAAGCTGGCGATGAAGCCCTGGGCACCAGAAAATACAGCGATTATCAGACGCCGACCTTCTGCGGGACGCAATGCCACAACGACATCTACCAGCAGTGGAAACAGGCTATGATGTCCCAGGCCTACACCCACCACTGGGATGAGATTGAATACTTCAAGCTAGCTGTCCCCCAGGCCGAAAAAGACCCGGTGGTGGCTGGAGTAAAAGCTGGTTGCAACGGCTGTCACACGCCGATTGCCTTTCTGGCCGGCGATGTTCCGCCACCACTTCCAGCCAAGGGCAGCCGGGCCAACGAATCAGTTTCCTGCGAAGTCTGCCACACGGTTACTGGTTTTGCCGGGGACACGCCGTTTAACTTTAACTGGATTTCTGAGCCGGGCAAGAATAAATACGGACCGCGGGAAGGCAAACTTTCTCCGGAACACAACATGGTTAAATCCGAGTTTCTCAGCACGGCTGAATTTTGCGGCACCTGCCACAACGAAAAAAGCCCCTACGGAGTCTGGGTAAAATCCACCCATCTGGAATGGAAAGAAGGTCCTTATGCCAAACAGGGCGTAAAATGTCACGACTGCCATATGACTTACGCGCCCGGGAAAAGCGCATCCATGGGCAATGTGTATCCCGATGTCCGGCAGCATCTTTTCCACGGTGCTCATGATCCTGGTAAAGTTAGAGGAACCATTGAGCTTCGCGTCCATCCGGATGTAAACGAAGCAACTCCGGGTGACAAAGTCAGGTTTACCATCGTGCTCTTCAACCAGAAAACGGGCCACAAGTTCCCAACGGGGTCGGTGGAAGACCGCATCGTCTGGATGCACGTAGAAGCTGTTGATGCTAAAGGCAACGTTTACCATTTGCCGGTAGACAAAAAAGGCTTCCCAGGTGAAGAATACACCATCGCCGCCGATACTCTGGCTTATCAGGACATGGGCCTTGCTCTCGGCGACCCCAATTTTAAGGGGGTGCAGCGCGATGGCGTGCCCGTTGGGGACCGCATCTTCCGTATGGCTTATTTTGACCCTCAGGGCCGGATGACCATTCAGCAGTGGAATACTAAGTCCCAAGGCGTAGATTACCGAATAGGACCAAGGGAAACGAAGATTGAAACCTGCACCTTCCAGCTACCAGATAACCTGCCACCTGGACCGCTGACGGTTACGGCTGTCCTTAATTACCAGAAACTGGTCAAGCCTGTGGCTGATTTTTTGGGTGTACCGCCAGAAGAATCGGAAATAATTGAAGTCAACCGGCATTCAACCACGATTAAAATAGTAGACTGAATTATTTTTATAAATTAATCAAGTTAAGCGCTCGGAGGTGATGATGGTGAAAAAATACAAAATCGTCATCTTGTCTTTCTTCTTGCTCACTTTTCTGGCGTCTCAAGCTCTGGCCATCCCGGCCTTCGCCAGGAGATACAGTCTGAGCTGCAAGGTTTGTCACACCCCGTTTCCCAAGCTCAAGCCTTACGGGGATGATTTTATGAATAACGGCTATGTCATCAAAGACAAGGAAACGCCTCGCTACACCATAGATACCGGAGATAACCTGCTTTCTCTGCTGCGCGAGTTGCCCATAGCCGTCCGCTTTGAAGGTTTTCTTTCGCTGAACAACAGCAACAACAAAAAGCTGGATTTTGCCGCGCCTTTCCTGATCAAGCTGCTTTCTGGCGGCGAAATCACCAAGCATATTTCCTACTATTTTTACTTTTTCTTCACAGAAAAAGGTGAAGTGGCCGGGTTGGAAGATGCCTTCCTTATGTTTAACAACCTTTTTAACAAGGAACTTGACCTCATCGTTGGTCAGTTCCAGGTTTCGGACCCGCTGTTCAAGCGTGAGCTTCGCCTGATGTATGAAGATTACAAGATTTACAGCACCAAAGTGGGCCTGGCCAGAGCTGACCTGACCTACGACCGGGGGTTGATGCTTACCTACAGTTTTCGTGGTGGGCCAGACCTCTGCCTGGAAGTGGTTAATGGTCTGGGCTTGCGCCCGGCTGATGACCTGGACACTTTTGACACTGACAAATACAAAAACTTCCTGCTCCGGGTTTCCCAGGATCTAAATGAAGCCGTAAGAGTTGGGGCTTTCGGTTATCTGGGACGGGAAAAGCAGGGCCCGGCTGATGATAAGCTCTGGATGCTGGGAGCAGATTTTACCTGGGGCAGTCCCAAGCTGGAGCTGAACGTTCAGTACGTGGAAAGAAGAGATGACAACCCGTTTTTCTGGGTCCTGTCTCCAGAAAAAGTGCAAACCAGAGGTGGGTTTGCCGAGCTGATTTATATGCCCAAAGCTGATGATTCTCGCTGGTACACCACAGCCCTGTTCAACTGGGTTGATTCTGATCAGCCTGAGCTACGTTATTCTTCGTTTGGCCTTCATTATGGCTATCTCCTCAGAAGAAACATGCGCGCCACAGTGGAAGGGACGTATGTTTTTAAGGGTGAACAGGGAGCCCATTTCCGTCTGGGGCTCGGGATAATTACTGCCTTTTAGCTGAACCTGAAAAATTAATTAATTAATTAATTTACCCACCAGCTTAAAATTGAGCTGGGCAAAAAAGAATTACTAGACCATTTCTCTAAGAGAAACTTGTGTCCGGGTTTAATTTTTAGGCTGACTGTCCTAAAGCAAAAAATTATAGATGGGAAAAACAAGTTGCCTGAGAAGTTTACTTAGAACCTAAAAAATTTGGTGCTTAGCTCTTTCCTGATCTGAAAACTCAAGGCGAAGGCGGCGCCGGAAAGCCTGCTCAAGCTAATTAACCGGTGCGCCGGAAGTCCCGTTCATACCTGATAATCTGTTTATTTTTTCACTCACGCTGCGGTAAGTTGGATTCCAGGATTGTATCTCGCGGTAGATGTTGAGGGCCTTTTCCACTTCCCCGGCTTTTTCATAAATTAAACCCAGGTCAAACATCAGGGCAAAATACTGGTCTGAGCCAGGAGCCACCAGCTTGATAGCCCGGTTCAGCCAGTGTTCCGCTTCCTCCAGGTTCCCCTTCAGGCGGTAGCAGTGGCTGACCAGAGTTAAACACTCCAGAGTTAAATTTTTATCCCTGGAAGCCAGGTTAAATTCTTCTATGGCTTCATCTATTAAATTCTGCTCCATAAAAGCCAGACCAAGCTGCAGATGGATTTGATAATCTTCTTCCGGTATTTTGTCTTTGACCCCTTTTTTGAAATCAGCCACAATGGAAGACAATTCTTTCTCAAACTGAGTGGTAACTCCTTTTTTCTGCTTCAGAAAAACAGCACTCAGCATGTTGAGTTCAATGCGAATACTGTCCTGAAGGTCATAGAACTTCTTTTCTCTGCCATCGGAACTAATAATCGGAATTATACCCGTATCAGCAAATAGGTCCACCGGGCTAATCGTATCCTCCTTGAGAATCTGGTCCTGCAGTGGAAACCCGGTCTTCTTTTTGGCTTCTTTAACCGGCTCTGGTTTGCCCTTGGTCTGTTTTATAGTCTGGGTCTCAATGATGGTGGTTTTTTCCACCTTTTTTATTAATTCATCCTCAGAATAAGCGGGCCGGACCTGGTTCAGTTCTTCCAGCTTCTGCTTGAGCAAAGAATCGTTGGGAAACTTCAGCAAAAGCCCCTCAATCACCCGACGGGCTAACCTGATCAATCCTTCCTTCTGGTAGACTTCCGCCTGGGCCAGGCCAGCCTGAATTTCTTCTTCTTCCTCTGGCGAGGGAGCCCAGGTGTCTATCTTAACTCCTTCATCCGAAATCATTAACTCTTTTTTTAACTCCCGATATTCCTGGGCCAGTTCCTGGTCAGATGGCCTCAATTTTGCCAGTTCAGCATAATAGGACAGCATCCGGGATTTTTCACCGATTCTTCTGAGTTCCTCAATAATAGCCCGGTCGATTATTTCCAGCCTGGCCAAGTCATTTTTCTGTCGTAAAATTTCAGCCATTTTTTCCATGGCCGGCAGATAATCCCTTCTGACCGAGAGGATCAAGCCCAGCAGGCCCACAGCTTTTTCTTCTCTCTTTTTCTTAAGGTAGTTTTCAATCAGGGGCTCAAAATATTCAAAAGCCCTGTCCACCTCACCCTCAGCCAGTTGAATTCTTCCCAGCCGGTAACGGGCATTAACGTTGGAAGGATAAGTGTTGAGTATCTTGATGAACATATTCTTGGCAGCTTCCAGCTTTCCCTCTTCATAATAGAGATTGCCCAGTAAAGTCATGGCTTCCAGGTTATTGGCCTCCTTCTTCAGAACAGCTTCAGCCAGTTCAATGGCTTTACTACCCTGTCCTTTAAGTCTAAGAACCTGGGCTAATTTCAGGTCGGCCCGGTTATCTTCTGGACTGAGCTTTTTTATCTCTCGGAGAAATTTCTCTGCATCATCCAGCTGTCCCTGGCTGAGTTTATAATTTACTGCTTCCAGTAGTTCTTCAACTGCTTTCTCGCTTCGACCATCAAGCTTATAAAGGGCGGCCAGCTTCATGCGCACGTCAAAATCTTCTCGGTCCAGCTTGACAGCCTTTTCATACATAGAAATGGCTGCTTCCACGTTTTTCTCACGCAGGAACCGCTCGGCCAGCCTCAAATATTCTTGCTTGGCATCAGCAATAAAGCCCTGCCTGGCCGACAGGTCTGCCATTTTGATGAAATAAGCTGGATTGCTGGGGTTAAGCCGGCAAATTTTCTTGATGATGGCCAGAGCTTGAGAGTACAGGCTTTTTTTCTCATATTCATTGGCCACCCGTTCAAAAGCCTTAATGGCCCGGTCCGTCTGCCCCAGCCGGACATAAAGGTCACCAACGATGTTATTTATGCTGACATCACTCGGGTCATCCTCAATCAGTTTTTCATATTCCTGGATGGCTTCTTTTAATTTGCCCAGACGGACGTACTTCTCCGCCTGTTCAATTATCTTAAGCCGGTCTATCTTTCCGTTCATTTTATTCCGTTTCTATCAGCCACCTGTCTCTGCTCAACCTAAAAGTCCTTCTGTGCAAGAGGCAGGGCCCGTATTTCTCCAGTGCTTGATAATGCTCTTCTGTGCCGTAGCCCTTATTTTTTTCCAGAGCATACTCCGGGAATAATGGGTCTAAGGCACACATCAACTCGTCCCTAAAAACCTTGGCTAAGATTGAGGCTGCCGCAATACAGAATACACGCCTGTCTCCCTGAGGGATGCCTCTCTGCAGATAATTTATATCTTTTATTTGATAACCGTCAACTAAAATTATATCGGGAAAAAGGCTGAGGTCTTCCAGCGCTCTCTTCATGGCCAATTGACTGGCCCAGTAAATGTTCATCCGGTCTATCTCCTGGCTGGTAGCATAACCCAGGCCAAAATCAGCTGCTTCGGACAAAATGAGACCCGCCAGCCTCTTCCTTTTAGTCGGAGAAAGGAGCTTGGAATCTGCTATTTCTTTACTCCAGGAAGGTATTTCTTTTAAATAAAAGACAGGATCAAAAACTACCGCCGCGGCTACCACCGGCCCCAGAAGACATCCTCTCCCTACTTCATCCAGCCCGGCGATGAATTTATGCCCCTCAGAAATCAGGTTTTTTTCTGTCTCGACACCCATCATTTGGAGATATTTTACCTAAAAATTTTTCTGGCGTCGAGAAAAAAATACAGGGACACTTGATAAGGTTTAAGCTGGGTTAATCAATGCTCGGTAGAGCTTTACTGCTGTTCTTCTCTTAGTTTAGCCGCTTTGCCCTTAAGCTGCCTTAAGTAATACAACTTGGCCCGTCTCACTTTACCATGTCTTACGACTTCCACTTTTTTTACCACCTCAGAATGAAGGGGGAAGATTCTCTCCACGCCGATGCTGTAAGAAATTTTTCGCACGGTAAAAGTGGCCCCCATCCCGGAGCCTCTTTTAGCAATTACATCGCCTTTGAAAATCTGAATACGTTCTTTATCGCCTTCTTTAATCAAGACATGAACCTTTACCGTATCGCCTACCCGGAAAGGTTCTATATCCTGCCTCATGTGTTTTTCCTCAATGGTTCTAACCAGGTTACTCATGAGTCTTTCCTTTCTTTCTGAATTTCTTTGAGGAGCTCTTCCTCCTCCGAGGAAAGCTGCCTTGATTTTAACAAATCCGGTCTTCGGACCAGAGTTTTTTCCAGAGCTTTTTTTAACCGCCAACGGGCTATTTTCTTATGGTCACCGGAAAACAAAACGGCTGGAACTTTATACCCGCGAAAATCCCTTGGTCTGGTGTACTGAGGGAAATCGAGCAATCCATCCTTAAAAGATTCACGTTCAACCGAGCCTTCTTTGCCCACCACCCCGGGCACAAACCTGGAAACAGCATCCACCACCACCGCCGCCGCCAGCTCTCCACCCGTCAGGACGTAATCCCCGATGGAAATTTCTTTATCCACTAAATGTTCAATTACCCTTTCGTCCACACCTTCGTATCTTCCGCAGATTAATATCAGTTGTTTATAGCCAGCCAGTTGCTCAGCCAGCCTGGTGTTAAATACTTCACCCTGAGGCGATAAAAGACAGACCAGCGAATCCTGCGCTTGGCGCAGAGCTTCCACCGCTCTGAAAATCGGTTCTGGCTTCAACACCATGCCTTCCAGTCCTCCGTATGGTCTATCATCAACCTGACGATGCTTGTCTGTGGTGTAATCTCTCAGGTCGTGTATTCTTATCTCTAACACTCCTTTATCCACAGCCTTTTTAACCACGCCAGCCGAGAACAGACCATCAAACATTCTCGGGAATATGGTTATTATATCAAACCTCATTCAACTCCAGTAAGCCTTCAGGCGGGTCAATTTTTATCAACCCGCTTTTTACGTCTATCATCTGACAGATGGACCTGACCAGCGGTATTTCCACCCGCTTCTGGCCGGCCTGCACCACCAGCAGGGTGCTTGCGCCCACGGTCAGCAGCTCAACTACTTCCCCGACCAGCTTCCCGTCTGCCGTTTCCACCCGGCAGCCCAGAAGCTCAAAATCATAATAGGTGTCATTCTCCAGCGGGGGAAAGTCTTCTCTTGAAACTAATATCTCCCTTCCCCTTAACTCCTCAGCCCCTCTCTGATTCTCAACCCCTTTTAATTTTAAAAAAGGAGAGTTTCGGACGAGGTTGAATTTCTCAACCTCGTATTCCCTTAACTCTCCTTCTTTTTCGAAATAAACTTTTTTGAAGAATGGCTCTCTTTTTATCCAGCTATGGAATTTTATCTTAAGAGTGCCATCCTTCCCTTCACTCCGGATAACCCGGCCGACAGCTATTAAATCAACCTTTCTCAATGATTTCCAGGTTGAATCTCCGCTTCATTTTCATACCAGCGGCACCCAGGATAACCCGGATGGCACGAGCTGTACGGCCCTGCTTTCCGATCACCTTTCCCAGATCCTCAGGAGCCACCTTGAGTTCCA
>JBBIRN010000033.1:0-14351 GCA_037441785.1 Candidatus Aminicenantota bacterium
AGCAGATGACGATTGGTGGCAGAAGCCGGTTTTCCAGCGCATGGTGGTTTCTGTCAGATAATCAGATAAAAATAAGCGGCTATCGGAGTCGGTTGTAAAGAAATGGAAGAAGTTGAGGCAGCAAGGTTGAAAGATAACAGCGGAAAGAAAAAAAAGCTGTCTAACCTCATTAATTTGTCAGGCTTCATCTCACCCATGCCGTTTTCACCGCCTCCACCGCCTACACCATCCCCACCATTTATTCCGTCTTCGCCGTCTTCCCCTCGCCACGATCAGCTTCACTCCCCGGCCCACTCCCCGCATCACTCTGCCCTTCCTCCGCATTCCAGCTTTCTTCTCCATTTTCTCTCCTTTATCCTTTTTATCTTCTCTTTCCTTTTTCCCCTGCTCTACACGCCGTCCCACGCCGCTCCTCTTAACCCGCCTCTTCATCCGCATCTTTTTTTCCGCAACATCTCCATAGAAAAAGGTCTTTCGCAGAATTCAATCCTTTCCGTGGCCCGTGACCAGTTCGGGTTTCTCTGGTTTGGCACGGAATCAGGTCTTAATAAGTTTGACGGCTACGGCTTCACCGTTTACGTTCCGTTAGAATCCAACCCAAACTCTCTCTCCAACTCCTGGATAAATGCCCTGCTTGTGGACCGCCACGGCAACATCTGGGTGGGCACCGAAAACGGCTTAAACCGCTACGTTTACTCACGCGACCGGTTTGAGCGCTACCTGCCCGACCCAGCCGACCCGGCCTCTATTTCTTCCTCCAGAATATTCTGCCTTTTTGAAGACCGCCAGGAACGGCTCTGGGTCGGCACTGACCGAGGGTTAAACCTTTTTGACCGCAACCGCCGGAAATTCATCGTCTATCGCCATAACCCCGCCCACCCCGAGCGCTCTCTCAGCAACGATAACATCAGGGCTATTGCCCAGGACAGCGCAGGTTTAATCTGGGTAGGCACGGTAGGCGGCGGTCTGAACATCCTGGACCCGGAAACCGGCCGCATCACCCAGCTCAGAGCCAGTGGCTTTCCCGCAGATAAGAATAAAAATGGTCCGGATTCTCTTTCAGTTTCGGCGCCAAGCTCTGCTTCTTCCCTTAATCCTGGTTTTGCCTCATCCGCTACCCCAAACCCCGGCCGCTCCCAAAATTCAAAAGCCCGCCTGACCACCCGGCTTCCCGACGATTACATCTACGCTATAATCATAGAACCCCACACCACCCCTGACTCGCCCCCCAACCACAGCTCCAGCCAGCATCTTGAACAAAGCTCCGGCAACGACATCGTCTGGCTCGGCACAGCCTCTTCAGGTCTTGTCCGCTACGAGCCAGCCACCGGTCAATTCCTTAGCTACGTCCACAACCCCTCCGACCCCACTTCAATCAGCGATAATACGGTGAACTGTCTCCTCAAAGACGAGGATGGCACTCTCTGGATAGGCACGGACGCCGGAGGTCTTAACCACTTTGACCCTGGCAGCGAGACTTTTGTTTCCTACAAAAATCACCCCGGCGACCCGGCCTCTCTGGCCGACAACCGCGTCCTTTCGCTGGCCCTCAGCCCGGAGCGAATCCTCTGGGTAGGAACTTACCGGGGAATAAGTCAGCTCAACCTAAACCGCCAGTACTTCAAGCGTTTTCTATCTAACCCGTACGAACAGGCCACCAGCTTGCCCTCTCCGGCGGTCCGCGCTTTTTGCGACCACAGCTCTGGAGTTCTTTACGTAGGAACAGATGGAGGTGGGGTCACTGCCTTTAGCCATATAACCCGCCAGGTATTTCAACTTCGTCACAACCCGTCAGCCCCTTACTCTCCTGACCACCTAAGCAGCGACCGGGTTTTTTGCCTTTTAGAAGACCGGGATGGGTCGCTCTGGATAGGGACTTTTGGCGGAGGCCTTGATAACTACAACCCGGCCACCAAGAAATTCACCCACTACCGCCAGCAGCCTGGCCTCCCGGGCTCTCTCCCTGACGACAACATCCGCAGCCTTTACCTGGACCCGGCCGGTAAACTCTGGGTTGGCACTGTTACTCGCGGCCTGGTTTATTTTGACCGCGCCACCAGACGCTTCGTCCGTCCCAGGGTTTCAAAAATTAATTATGTTTCGTCCATTTCTCCTGCTAATCCACCCGCCAATTCACCCGCTAAGCCACCTGCCAATCCAGCCTCCAATTCTCCCGCCAATTCCCCAGCTAATTCTCCCAGCGACTCAGTTGCTAACTCTGCCTCCCATCTCCCCACCAGTTCTCCCGCCAGCTCCCCCTCATACACCTCCGCCAGTTCTGTTCCCGGTGCCACTTCACACACTCACACCAATTCTCCCGCCAGCTCCTCCTCCCATCTCCCGCCAATCCAGCCGCCAATTCTCCCACTCCGCCTTCTTCTGCTCCTGACGCTTCCACCAACCCGTTGATTGTTGGCCGCATCTTTTCCATCAAAGGCGATTCCCGCGGCTATCTCTGGTTAGCCGCTTACGATACAGGCCTTCTGCGCTACAACCCGGCCTCGGGTGAACTTCTCGTCTTTACTCACGACCCGCTCAACCCGCACTCCCTTCCGACGAACTCCATCATTACCGTGTTTGTGGACAGCCACGATAACGTCTGGGTGGGCACCAACGGCGGCGGTCTGTGTGTGCTTCGCCTGGACCAGGACCCAGACCACCCGACCTTCACCCGCTACCTCCAGTCCCAGGGCCTGCCCTCCTCGGTCATCTACGCCATACTTGAAGACGACGATGGCTACCTCTGGCTCAGCTCCAACCGCGGCCTTTCTCGTTTTGACCCCCGGACAGGCCAGTTCCGTAACTTTGACACCACCGACGGCCTGCAAAGCTACGAGTTTAACGGCAACGCTGCCTGCAAAGGTCGTGACGGACTGCTCTATTTTGGCGGGATAAATGGTTTCAATTCCTTTAACCCCCGCGAAATTTCCTTCAGCACGTTTATGCCTCCTGTTTACCTGACGAACGTTCTGGTCAATAACATCAAGCTAAGCCCCGGGCAGCCGGTTGACGGCCAGGTAATCCTGGAAAAAGCCCTCCATCACACGAGAGAAATAAGCCTTAACTGGAAGCACCGGGTGATTTCATTTGAGTTTGTGGCTCTGGACTACACCTGCCCTGAGAAAAATCAGTACGCCTACAAACTGGAAGGTTTTGACCCGGACTGGAACTACACGGGCACACGACGGTTTGCTTCCTACAGCAACCTGCCGCCGGGCCAGTACACTTTGCGCCTTAAAGCCACAAACTGCGACGGACTGTGGAACGAAACCGGCACCAGCCTGAGCATCAGGGTCATCCCTCCTTTCTGGCGAACCACCTGGGCCTACCTGATTTATGTTCTGCTGGGCGCGGGGTTTGTTTATGGCATAATACGTTTCCGGCTCAGACAAGCCCGACAGCGCGAGCGTGAGCTGCAGAAGCAGGTAGATGAGCGCACGGAGGAGCTGCGCCTGGCAAACCTCAAGCTTCAGGAACTGGCCACCACTGACGAGCTCACCGGTGTCGCCAACTTCCGCCGTTTTCGTGATTTTCTGGATTACGAATGGCGCCGCGCCGCCCGCAACAAAAAGCCGGTCTCGCTGCTCCTGGCCGACCTTGATGATTTCAAGCAGTTCAACGACACGCTGGGCCACCAGGCTGGCGATGAATGCCTGCGCCGCGTGGCTCAGGCCATGGTCTCAGCCTGCCGCCGGCCGAGCGACCTGGTCTGCCGCTACGGAGGCGATGAGTTTGCTGTGGTCCTGGCAGAAACCGACCTGGCCGGCGCTTACCTGGTGGCGGAAAACATAAGAAAAAAAATTGAGCAATTAGTAATCGGTGGAGAGATCCTGAACCAAGACCAGGAAGCATTGCCCGGCTCAGCAGAAAAAACCGCCATCAACAGCCAGAACAGTTTTCCGCCAGAATCCGGGTTTTCTGCAGAAACACCTCCCCTCTCTGCTGCTGAACAAACTAAAGAAGAGGATAAAAGAGCGCCGGAGCAGGGAAAGGAGCAGGGGAGTTTGTCTGATTCTTCAAATTTTGTGGTCCGGGCTGTAACCGTGTGCCTTGGCTGCGCCTCGCTCAACCCGGCCGAGGGCGGCTCTCCGGATGAGCTCATCGCTCAGGCTGACCGCGCCCTTTACAAAGCAAAATCCTCCGGTAAAAACATCACTTCCACCTGAGCAAAAGCAGCCGGCCATCTTCTTGACTTTTTCTAAGTGTTTCTAAAAGCATAATTTGTCGTTTTGGTAAAATAATTTGTAAAAATCAGTAAAAATTTTTCAAAAAAACTCTTGACAGAGCACAGCCAAATAAATATAAGAGTATAAAGAATAGCGTACAAGGCTTTGTTGGAACCAGTTTAAATAAGAATTATTAGAAGCAGAACTAAGAGAAGCAGCTTTCTTGACGCTCAAGGCTCCTTGAAAGGGAAAAGGGAGCGAAGGCAAGAAAAGGTTTAGCGATTAGGGTTGGTGGTGATTGATAGGACCAGCGAAGGAAGAGGGATGGGAAAATTTCCCTCCCCAAGATGAGAAAAAATTATTAGAAGATAAAGCAGAAGAAAAAAAGGCCTTGCTCTGCCTGTGGGGGCGAGAATGAGAATTTCCGGAATTTCTGGCATTTTCAGAATTTCGGGAATTTTACGAACTTCAGGAGCTACCGAAAGCGGCCACTGCCGCAACCACCTGAGCCAAACGGACATCCATCGCCTGGCATTTTCCGCAGCCTTTTATTCCCCGGACTTTCTTCAAGCGTCTTTCTCTGTTAACCCGGTCGCAATGGCAAGTAGAAGTACCAATTTCCGCAGCCTGTGGAGCGCGTGGTTTTGTTTTGTGCCCGGTGATTGGGTGTTAGTAGATAAACAAATTTAAGTTGATGCGCTTTTCTTTGGGCGCTTTGGTTTTGAGCGGCCGCGAGCCTGCATCGGCGGTAGCCTATCATCGCCCCTTCGTCTATCTTCTTGAAAATTAATAAATTAAAAACTGAAAAAAATGGTCGCACATTCTATATTTCCATTTTTCCCTCTGAGTTTTATGCTGATTTTTACGCCGAATTTTTCGCCGATTTTCCGCTGAATTCTATGCCGATTTTTACACCGAGTTTTTTGCTTCCTGAATCCCGAAGGGGGGCAGAACTTAAAAGGGGACAGCAGTAAACGTTCACGCAAAAAGGAGCTTTAATGAGTACAGCTTTTGCCATCAAAATCATCGGGCTTTTCCTGGGTGTGGTGGCTCGCTCGCTCATCCCGTGGCTGCGTAAACTTCGCCAGGGCGAGGTCCAGACTTTTGACCGCCGTTATCTTTATTCGGCGCTGGCTACTTTTCTTTTAGGGATTATTCTGACGCTTGTCCTTTTCCCGCAGTTTAAAAGCGATGCCCTGGGCACGGCTGACTTTGAAACCTACTTTCGCCTCTTCTGTCTCGCCTTCGGCTTTGGCTTCGGCTGGAATGCCATCGTGCTTGAGGCGGGACAGTGGGCCAACTGGTTCCTCAGCGAATGAAAATGGGGGACGTCCTACGCGTTTCCTAATTTTACAGGAGAAATTGAGAAAAATAGAGGGACACCTTGCCCCACCTAAAATTGGGGTATGAGTATAGCGTCCCCCGTTTTTCCCCGTTTTCCTGTTTTTTGAATAAGAAAGGAGATAAGTTGAAAATCGGTCGTGACCGGGTTTTACTCAAGCCGCTTAAAGACCACGTCTGCCCCGACTGCGGGGAAAAGGTGGAACGCATGCGGCGCCGCTTCTGGCAGAAGCTCGTCTCCTTTGCCGTGCCGTTTCGCCATTATCGCTGTACCAATTGTTACCACGAGTTTTTTGCTCTTTCGCCCTCGTGGAAAAAAATGCCGCGCATCGAACGCGTGCTTCGGCTCCTGGCCACCGGGCTGGTTATGCTCGTGGCCATCTACGTGGGCTTTAGAATTCTGGCCATGATTCTTTATTCAATTTTTAGCTAACCAAATCTAAAAGAAAGGGGGAATAAATTTTAATGAACGAAAAAACTTCGGCCGACAAAGGAAAAATCGCCGCCACCGACGAACTGACCCTGCTTCCCACACCGCAGGTCAGGCTGGGCACCGGCGCCCGGGGCATGGGCTGGCTGCCGGACCGCCCGGACTTCCGCGATTATCATGAAGCCACCGAGGCCATCCGCGAGATGCTGGACGTCGGAGAAATGGTTAAGCGGGAGCTGGCCAAAAATCACAGAGACTCAATTAACTCCATCAGCCTGCCCAGCGTGCCGCCCCTCAGCCGCCGCGTTAAAGCCGACTCCTTGCCCGCCTCTGTCGACCTCCGCGACTACTGCTCGCCCGTAGAAGACCAGGGTCAGCTCGGCTCGTGCACAGCTCACGCCGGCGTCGGCCTCATTGAGTACTACGAGCGCCGCGCCTTCGGCCGCCACCTGGATGCCTCGCGCCTCTTCCTCTACAAAGCTACCCGCAACCTGATGAAGATGCGCGGCGACACTGGTGCCTACCTCCGGACG
Source organism: Candidatus Aminicenantota bacterium (assembly GCA_037441785.1). Classification (GTDB taxonomy): domain Bacteria; phylum Acidobacteriota; class Aminicenantia; order Aminicenantales; family Saccharicenantaceae; genus Saccharicenans. The sequence continues at coordinate 6,471 of JBBIRN010000033.1, forward strand.
ACCATGGGCGCCATGGTGCTTTTCGGTGTTCCGCCCGAATCCTACTGGCCCTACACCGACGACCCCTCCGCCTTTGACCGCGAGCCTACCGCCTTCTGCTACGCCTTCGCCCAGAACTTCCAGACCATAAAGTACTTCCGCCACGACCCGGCTGGCGCTGCCCCCGATGCCGTCCTCCACAGCCTCAAGACCTACCTCTCGCGCGGCTTCCCCTTCATCTTCGGCTTTTCCGTCTACAACTCCATTGAGCAGGCTGAAACCACCGGCCGCATCCCGTTCCCGTCCCAGCGCGAGCGCCTGGAAGGCGGGCACGCCGTTATGGCCGTCGGCTACGACGATAAGCTGGAAATCGCGAACAAATTCGGCGGCGTCAAAACCAAAGGCGCCCTGCTCATCCGCAACTCCTGGGGCACCTCCTGGGGCGAGCGCGGCTACGGCTGGCTGCCCTACGACTACGTCCTCCGCGGCCTGGCCGAAGACTTCTGGTCCATCCTCAAGAAGGAATGGGTGGACACCGGCGCCTTCGCCGAGTAGCTTTTAAGTTTTTGCCTCTTGCCCGAAGAGCAGCGGATCGCAAATTGTGATTGGATAAGAGGTGTGATAGGATAATCAGCACGATGTAAAACGCAAGGTAGATGAGATAAAAGGTTAGGGGATGGCATAGCAAGATGGCAAAGCAAGCAAGATAGATAGAACGGGGAGAGAGGCAAAGGAAGATTAGCAATATGCAGCGCAAGGAAAATCGGGAAATTAGGAAATATGTAGGGTGTCCCCAATTTCTTTCTTCCCCTCGGGGAAAATTGGGGAATGTGTAGGACGTCCCCCGTTTTATAAAGGAGCAAAAATGAACATAGTAGTAATTGGACTTGGATACGTGGGCTTGCCGCTCGCCCTCCAGTTCGCCCGGGCCGGCGCCACCGTCATCGGCCTGGACATTGACCCGGCCAAAGTCTCATCCCTCAACTCCGGCCGGAGCTACATCAAGCACATCTCAGACGCCGACATCGCCTCCGCCCTCGCTACCTCCCGCTTCTCCGCTTCCACCGACTTTTCGCTCATCCGCACAGCACCCGCCCACGCCGTCATCATCTGCGTCCCGACCCCGCTCACCAAGCAGCGCGAGCCCGACATCTCCTACATCCTGGAAACCGGCCGTGCCATCGCTCCACACCTTGTCCCCGGCACCGTCGTGGTCCTTGAATCCACCACTTTCCCCGGCACCACCGACGAATACCTGCGTCCCGTCCTGGAGCAGGGCTCGGGCCTGGTGGCTGGTCGCGATTTTCACCTGGCTTTTTCCCCCGAGCGCGAAGACCCCGGCAACCCCCAAAGCCGCGTGTCCGACGTTCCCAAAGTCATCGGCGGCCTCACCCCGCTCTGCCTACAGAAAGCAATGGAAGTCTACCGCCTGGCCGTCAAAACCCTCGTCCCTGTCTCCTCCTGCCGCACAGCCGAAGCGGTCAAGCTCCTGGAAAACATCTTCCGCTCGGTTAACATCGCCCTGGTCAACGAGCTCAAGATGGTCTATTCAGCCATGGGCATAGACATCTGGGAAGTCATTGAGGCGGCCAAAACCAAGCCCTTTGGCTTTATGCCGTTCTACCCGGGTCCTGGGCTCGGCGGCCACTGCATCCCCATTGACCCGTTCTACCTCACCTGGAAAGCCCGCGAGTACGGACAGACGACCCGCTTCATTGAGCTGGCCGGCGAAATCAACACCCGTATGCCCGAATACGTTGTCTCCCGCACCATAGAAGCCCTCAACCACCACGGCAAACCGCTCAAAGGCAGCAAAATCCTGGTCATTGGCCTGGCTTACAAAGCCGACGTGGATGACGAGCGCGAGTCGCCTTCTTACTACCTGATGGACCTGCTGTCTAAATACGGCGCCGAGGTTTCTTACTACGACCCCTACATCCCGGTGATTAAACCCACCCGCGAGCATTCCCACTGGGCAGGCACTAAATCCGTCACCTGGGATGAGCCAACCATCTCCAGCTTTGATGCCTGCATCATCTCCACCGCCCACAAAGTGATTAACTGGGAAGAGCTGGCCATGTGGAGCAGATGCATCATTGATACGAGGAATGCAATGGCGGGGGTGAAAACGGCTCCACATCAAGTCTGGAAATCTTAAGAGGAATCATAACTAGATGAAAGTACTTGTTGTCTTCGGAACTCGCCCTGAAGCCATCAAGATGGCTCCTGTAATCAGAGAATTGAAGAAATATCCAGATAAAGTTGAATGCAAGGTTTGTGTTACTGCCCAGCACCGGGAAATGCTGGATCAAGTCTTACGGCTCTTTAATATTGAGCCCGATTATGACCTTAAAATTATGGAAAATAACCAGACCCCCACCCAAGTAGCTTCTGCAGTCCTCTCCCGGCTCGAACCAATATTAAAAGATGAAAAACCAGACTGGGTACTGGTTCAAGGAGACACGACTACAGTAGCAGCAGCTTCTTTGGCAGCCTTTTATGCTCGAGCTAAAGTGGGTCATGTTGAAGCTGGATTGCGCACTTATGATAAATGGCAGCCATTTCCTGAAGAAATAAATAGAAAAATTGCTAGTGTAATTGCCGACCTTCATTTTGCCCCTACAGAAAAATCGTGTCAGAATTTACTAAAAGAAGGCGTTCCAAGAGAAAATATTGTGATTACAGGCAACCCCGTAATTGATGCGCTTTATTGGGCAGCTTCTATGCCCTTGGATGCTGAAACATTAAGATTATTTGAATTAATTGGTATCAATTCGTCAGATAACTACAGTGAAAACAATGTTCAAAAATCTCCGAATAATTCATTAAGATTAATCCTGGTAACCGCTCATCGGAGAGAAAATTTTGGCCAACCCTTAGAAAATATTTGCCTCGCCCTGCGCGATATTGCCAAAAAATATTCTGGAAAGGTAAAAATATTTTACCCTGTTCATCTTAATCCGAATGTTTGGAATCCGGTTCATAAGCTTTTAGGGGATGTCCCAGAAATAATATTGACACCGCCTATTGAATATTTGCCTTTAGTGCACATAATGAAGCGTTCATATCTTGTTCTTACTGATTCTGGTGGGATTCAAGAAGAAGCTCCTGCTTTTGGCAAGCCTGTTCTTGTCCTTCGTAATGTAACAGAACGGCCAGAAGCTCTTGAGGCCGGAACCGTTCAAGTAATTGGGACTGATAAAGAAAAGATATTACAAGAAGTGACTGATCTTTTAGAGGATAAAGGTCAGTATGAGAAAATGTCAAAAGCCATAAATCCTTATGGGGATGGGAAAGCAGCTAAAAGAATTGCAGGAGTCTTATTAAATAATTTATTTGATGAGTGGATGTACAAAGCTAATTAGGATGAAAAAAATGTGACTTGTCTAGAATAACGAGATGAAATGAATAAATAGTAAAATATATTGGGCTGATGGCTAAATACGGCGCCGAGGTTTCTTACTATGACCCCTACATCCCGGTGATTAAGCCCACTCGCGAGCATTCCCACTGGGCGGGCACGAGATCCGTCACCTGGGACTAGCCAACCATCTCCAGCTTTGATGCCTGTATCATCTCCACCGTCCATAAGGTTATTAACTGGGAAGAGCTGGCCAAGTGGAGCAGATACATAATTGTTACGAGGAATGCGATAGCCGGGGTAAAAATTGAGTCGAAACAATTATAGGAAGCTTAGTCGAGATTTATATCTAAACAGCCGTAATGTCTTCTGCCAATTAAAAGGAGCCAACGAATGGAATTACCTAAGGAATATGAACATTTAAACAATTTTAACAGAATTATCGTAACAGGCTGTGCTGGCTTTATAGGCTGGAAAGTATCTGAAATGCTTCTTGACTTCGGCAAAGAAGTCATAGGTATTGACAACCTTAATGATGCTTATGATGTTCGCCTCAAAGAATGGCGGCTTAATCAGCTGCTTCCCCGTGATAAATTCAAATTCTATAAATTAGATATTTCTCAAAAAGAAACTATTTTTGATTTCTTTAATCAAATAAATGCCAATAGCGGTGATGCAATAATAAACCTTGCTGCTAGAGCCGGTGTTCGTCAGTCATTAGAAAATCCCTGGGTTTATTACGAGACAAATGCTATTGGCACATTGAATCTCCTCGAGTGCTGCAAAAATCGCGGCATAAAAAAATTTGTCCTGGCTTCAACATCCAGTCTCTACGGCAACCATAATAAGATACCGTTCAGCGAAGATGATGACACGAACAGGCCCCTATCTCCCTATGCTGCTTCAAAAAAAGCTGCCGAAACATTATGCTTTACATACCATCATTTGTACGGCCTAGACATCACAGTTTTCCGTTATTTTACGGTTTACGGCCCCGCCGGCCGTCCAGATATGAGTATTTTCCGGTTCATTAAATGGATCTTAGAAGATCACCCATTAATCATTTATGGAGACGGGAGCCAATCCAGAGATTTTACTTATGTTGACGACATTGCCCGTGGAACCATCTTGGGCTTAAAAAGCCTCGGCTACGAAATAATTAATTTAGGTTCTGACTCCCCCTATTCTTTAATTGAAATTATAAATATAATTGAAAATCTCACAGGCAAAAATGCAATAATACAGTATGAGCCGTTTCATAATGCTGACGTCGGAAAAACCTGGGCTGATATAAATAAGGCTAAGTCTTTATTAGCCTGGCGGGTTGAACATAACATTAAATGTGGCTTAAAAGATGCAATTATTTGGGCAAAGAGTGGATTTATAAAAAGTATACATATATGAAATTATTATCTTTATGAATCGATTGCTCTTTATAAAATTTTTAAAATTATCTAGCCTAAACGTCAGCTTATTTATGCCAAAATTAAATATGTCTAAAATAAAAGGGCATTATTAATCAAGTATCGCTATGCGCGATAATGCCAAAAAGTATTTTAGAAAGATAAATATATTCTGTCCTATTAATCTTAACCCAAATGTCTGGATCCGGTACATAATCTTTTAGGGGATTTGCTCAATATAATATTTACGGAACCAATATAATACTTGCATTTGATGCCCATAATTAAGTGTTCATATCTTGAAATGCTCCCCAAAAACTGGACAGGGCAATAAGGTGCAAAATGGCCTGCCATAACTTCAAAGGAGGTATGGTAAAATGGCCATTATGAAAAGACACCAGTATGAAGCAGTACTATTTCATCAGATTGGTCAACTATGGGTAAAGACAGAGTGGCCTAAAGAAATTTCAACAGCTTAATTTGTGCCGAAGAAGCACTTGTGGATAGAGATAATCAGAAAATAGCAGTGGCACGGCAGTGCGAGCTGCTAGGGCTATCCAGGTCCTCTTATTATTACAGTTCGACTCGGGATGATGAGGATGATGAGTATAACCTTGAGCTGATGCGGCTTTTAGACGAGCAGTATACGAAGGTACCGTTTTATGGGGTAAGGAGGCTGACGGCCTGGTTGAGGGCTCGTGGCTATATAGTGAACCCGAAGCGGGTCAGGGTGCTGATGCGGCGGATGGGACTTCAGGCTATTTTTCCCCATAAGAGGAGGAGTTTTTCCTCACCCGGGCATAAGAGGTATCCATATCTTCTGGAAGGGCTGGAGATAGAGCGTCCTGACCAGGTCTGGGTAGCAGATATAACTTACATTCGCCTGGCCCATGGTTTTGTGTATTTGGTAGTGGTGATGGACTGGTATAGCCGTTATGTTCTTTCCTGGGAACTATCCAATACGCTTGATTCAAGGTTCTGTGTGGAGGCTTTGAGTAAAGCCCTGTGGAGCTCAAGGCCTGAGATTTTCAACACAGACCAGGGGGTGCAGTTTACAGCCCAGGAGTTTTCGGAGCTGCTCAGCAGGAATGAAGTAAAGATAAGCATGGACGGTCGAGGCCGGGTCTATGACAACATCTTAGTGGAGAGGTTGTGGCGGACGGTTAAATACGAGGAGGTATATCTTCATGAGTATCGGACCGTAAGTGAAGCCAGGCAAAGTCTGGAAGCGTATTTTCGGTTTTACAATGCGGAGAGGCTACATCAGGGCTTGGGATACCGCACGCCCTACGAAGTATATTTTGGACACACAGCCAGCAAAAACCTGATGAGCTGGGGCATTTGAATGATTGAAATAGTAAGACAGGCAGGTCAAAAATGCACCTTAAACAAGCCTGTTTATTGTCCAAAGAATGGGGAGCACCTTATCTTGTTATCACTCACACAGAGGATTCAATAAAATGCCCCTGCTTTTGGCAGGCCAGTCTTTGTCCTGCAAGAAATAATATGGAGCCCAGAAGCTGTTGAAGCAGACAACATTAAGACGGTTGGAACTGATAGAGAAAATATATTTCAAGCAGCGGAAGACCTTTTAGAAGGTAAAATTCAATGTAAGAAAATATCAAAAATTCTAAATCCATATTCGGATAGGCGAGTAAAGGGAAAAATCTTTAAAAGATTAATTAATAGGAAGAAATAAAATGAACTCTAAAAAGAGCTTACCAGATGATCCATGGAAAGATTGGGTACAGAGAGTGATTATTCATGTTCCCCAATATTTATCTTATGATGGGAAAAAAGTTACGGCGGGAGGAAGGCAAAGGACAGTTATGGATCTTGCTGAATTGATAAAAAAAAAGATAGGTTGGGAAGTTTTAATAGTACAAAAAGGATATAAAAATTTTACAACTCGTTATAATAATATTAAGGTCATAGGATTTAAAGTACCAATTGGTGTAGAAGGGGATTTTTTATTTGGAATGAAAACAAAAAAACTAGTAAAAGAGAAAGATGCTATTCTTTACGTTGGAGGAGAAGATGCGTGGCCATTTTTTGTCAGAAATTCAAAAGCCTATCATGTTGGTGTATGGTGGGATGGACCATATGCTAAGTGGAAAAAACTTTTAAATGCATACCGCACTCTTTCGCTTTTTACTTCAGCAAGATCTATTTGTTGTTGTGATACTAATGTTATAAATTGGCTTAGAGCATATAATAAAAAAGGATTTATGCTATCAAAAAAAGCAATTTATATTCCTAATTATGCAGATTTAAGCAGGATACCCCCTATAAATAAAAAAGAGCCGGGAAACCCGTTTAAGATATTATTTGCAAGGAGATTCGATATTAGACGAGGAACATGGCTAGCGATTGAGGCTTTTTCTATATTAATATCAAAGGGAATTAATGCCGAGCTTATTATGTGTTCACCAGAAGGACAAGAAATTTCTATCAATGAGGTAGAGAATAAAATTAAATCATTAAATTTAAAAGATCGCATTTTTATATATACTAATTATAATTTGGAAAATATATATGAGATATATGATAAGGTAGATGTATCGCTTGTGCCAACGATATGGTCAGAAGGCACGAGCTATAGTTGCATAGAATCATTAGTTGCTGGAATCCCAATCGTAGCTACAAATGTAGGGGGACTCCCAAATGTTATAATTCAAGGTTTTAACGGATTTTTAGTTTCTCCTGATCCTAAAGAAATAGCTAAATCTTTAATTGAGCTAATAGAAAAAGAGACCTGGCAAAATATGCACCATAATTGCTTAAATATGAGAAGCTGCTTTTCGAAAGAAATTTGGGATAGAAGAATATTAGATTGGCTAATTTCTTAGATATTTAATTATAGAATCATGAGCATAATTGCGCTTTTAATAATTATAGGGAGGACATTTTTTGTTGGGCCCATAAGAGATCTTATATCAAATATTCTTTACCAAAAGAATATGACTATCCCTCCCGAATCGATTCTAATATTAGTTTCATTTATATTTTTTTCATTTTTATTGTTATTTAGGAATAAAGTTTTTTGTAAAAATAATCTTACTGTTTTTATTTTGTTAATTTTTATTATTTTAAATAAAAAAATTAATAAGCACTATTACGAAGGATTATTATCCAATC
>JBBIRN010000034.1:0-13356 GCA_037441785.1 Candidatus Aminicenantota bacterium
AACGTTCTGTATTTTGTTGATATTTCCTCAATTGGCTTCATTATCAATGAGTTAGACAAGATTCAACTTAGGTTTAAGGAAGCTGTAATCTCTAATTTTTATCCACAATATAGCCGGATGAGCCTTATTTTATTTTTAAAACCAAAAAACAGCGAGGGGATTTAAAGTATAAAGGAAAAATGAAGGTTATGAGATGTGGCCAGCCTGGCCTCTCTGTCTGTTCAGCCGGGACCGGGTCCGCAAACAGGCACTTCTGGACAAAAAAACCAGCGCTAAAGGATACGCCAGAAAAAATTATTTTTCAGGTTCTGTAATTTCCACCACCTTGATTCTGGCTGTCTGGCCGCGGACCAGTCTCAGACGGGAGACCGGAACATCCAGATAATCGGCCAGAAGTTCCAGCAGTTCAGCATTAGCTTTACCTTTTTCCGGCACGGAGGTCAGGCGAGCGCGGAATTCATTCTCCGAGATTTTTTCCAGCTGCTGGCGAGAAGCCCTGGGTTGCACCCGAACGGTCAGTAATCTTCTTTTTAACTCCTGTTTTTCCATGACCCCATCCTGTCTCAGCCAGAGACCAAAACCTGGCTTTTAGTTTAACTCTTGCTTTTCAGACTTTGTCTCCAGGACATTTCCTGTTATTTCGGAAAATATTCTCAACTCTTTTTCTCCCGGCACCTTTCCTCTATTCTTAAACCCGGCTGAGTGATTCACCCACGCTTTAATCCTTCCGTCCGAAAAAAATGCCGGAAAAGGCCAGGCCTGTAAAATTAACTTTATTTTATTCCCAGCTCCTTCCCGTATTTCTCAAAAAGCTTTTTCAACTCTTCTCTGGTTATCACATACCGGGTAACAAAGATAGAAAGTGTGGAGCGCACCGGGTCGTTGGTCTTGAGGAGAATATAATCCCGGAGCAAGCCTAGCCGGCCTGATTTACCTGGAAAACGGACTTCCATTTCCACTGACTTGCCGGCGGGAATCCGGTAAGGGAAAGAAATCTTCTTGCCCTTGACATAAAAAGAAGTTTCGCTCATCTCGCTATCTACCATGAGTTCAAGCTGGCCGGTGTTTTTAAGGGTAATGACGGTTGAGGCTTCTTCGCCTTCAAGAGAAATGCCCAGGTCCACGTTATAGCGGTCCAGCTCCACTCTGGGGGAAGGCCCCACCTCCACAAAAGTACTGATGCTCAATTCCACCCGTGGTTTCTCCGGGTCGTTGGATTCAAAATAGATGTATTTCACCACCTTATCGTAATAACCGCGGGAGTCAAAAGTAACCTTTAACCTTCCTTCCTGACCGGGAGCCAGTTCATTAGCCGAAACCAGGGCCGCCGTACAGCCGCAAGAAGTGGAGACCCGGCTGACTTTAAGAGGAGCGTTCCCTTCGTTGCGGAAGATAAATTCATGCGTGACCACTTCGCCTTGTTTTATATGGCCAAAATCCCATTCTTTTTCTTTAAAAACCACCTTCGGCCGGGCGTTCTGAGCCAGCAAAAACGAACCGGTGAGGGTCATCACCAAAAAAGCCAGTATCAGGTAAAAAGCCAGTTTGTTCTTCATCCTGCCCTCCATTCTATATTTTTATCATTATAACTCACACCTCATCAACTGTCACCTTGTTTTGCCGTTAGTGGGCCGCTAAAAAAGTTCTTGACAGCCAAGGCCTCCTTTAATATATGATATAGTCGATAATATTAGTCAACTATTAAGGAGAGCAGAGATTTGAAACTCTCAACCAAGGGCGAATACGCCAGCCGGGCTATGGTGGAACTGGCTGCCTGCTACGGCCAGGGACCGGTGCCCATTAAAATCATCGCTTTAAGACAGGCCATTCCCCAGCAGTTTCTGGAACAAATACTCCTGCTTTTGAAGAGAGCGGGCTACGTGAAAAGTAGAAAAGGCCCCAACGGTGGTTATTACCTGGCCAGACCGCCGGCGGAGATCACCGTGGCCGAAGTGATCAGGGTGATGGACGGACCGCTGGCTCCCATAAACTGCGTAAGCGTCATGGAGCACGAGCCCTGCCCTCTGGAAGAAAGATGCGGACTGCGGCTGCTCTGGAAAGAAGTCCGGGATATGGTGGCCGCCCATCTGGAAAAAACCACTTTTGCCGATGTGCTCAGAAGTCAACTGCGCTTGAAGCAAAAAAAACAGCTGGAGAAACCCAAATGAAAAAATCCCCGGCTCCTGTTTTCTGGTGGCTTTTTTTCTTATTTCTGTCTGCCGGGCTGCTTTCCCCCTTACTCTGGGCCGAAGAAAAGGAAAAACCCAAACCAGAAGCCATAGTGGAAAGCTCTCTGCCGCTTAAACTTTCAGGTTATGCTCAGCTTCAGTTTAACGAGAAGAATAGCGAAAGCAGCACTTTTTTCATCAACCGGGCCAGGCTTTCTCTTTCCGGGACTCTGACCAGATGGTTGCGTTTCAAATTTCAGGCCGACCTGGCTAAATCACCCGCCCTCCGCGATGCCCTGGCGGAGGTGGTCCTGCAGGAAAAGCTGAACTTTCGTCTGGGGCAATTTATAGTCCCCTTCGGCCTGGAAAACACCACTTCAGCCGGCGAGCTTCTGACTATCAACCGCTCCCCGACCGTAGACCTCCTGGCTCCAGGCCGGGATAATGCCGCCACCGGACGTGACCAGGGGGTGGCTCTTTTTGGCAGCTATTCAATTTTTGAATACCAGCTCGGCCTGTTCAACGGTTCAGGCATAAACCGAAAAGATGACAACGAGCACAAGGATGTCAGCGGCCGTTTTCTGCTGCGGGCCGCGCCGGGACTAAAAGCTGGTTTTTCTGTTTACCTGGGCAAAAAGCCGGCCGGCGGAAATCCTACTAATTTAGTAAGAAATAAGTATGGGCTGGAAGTCAGCTTCACCCGGGGACGCTTTTTGCTCAACGCTGAATACCTGAGAACCACCGATGACCGGCAGAAAAAGCAGGGTGGCTACCTGCTTCTGGCTTATTCTTGGCAGCCGGAAAAGTTCCAGCTAATCGGACGACTGGACACCGTCAACTTAGACCTTTCGTTACCCGGACAGAAAATCACTGTCTACACGGCTGGAATAAACTGGTTTATCACTTCCCGGTCCAAACTTCAGATAAATTATGAATACCACAACCGCCAGGCTACGGCCGACCTCAGGGCGTTCCTTTTACAACTTCAGGTCGGTTTTTAGGCTCAAATGAAGAGGTGCCACGATGTGGCTGAAACTAAAACGGAATGTACCACAGGAGAGATAAAATGACCGGGCCGACAGCCGTAATTTTCAAGAGAACAAGAAAGGCCAAATCATCAGCTCCAACTGGCTTTTGGCTCGGTGCTAGAACCTGGAAGTTTTTCTGGCTTAAAAAGCTATTTCTTCTTTCTTTGGTTTTACTCTTTTCTTTAAGCCTTAACCTGCCTGGCGTCGAACCTGAGGCTTTTTTCAAAACAAATAAATTTCCCGCCCCTCAAACCTCCCCTGAGCTTAAAGGACAGCTCAGCCTTTCTGGTGCCTGGGCCCTTTATCCTCTGGCGGTCAGGTGGGTGGAAAAATTTCAAAAAATAAACCCGGGGGTAAAAATTGACCTTCAGGCCGGCGGCGCGGGCAAAGGCATGGCTGATGTGCTTTCCGGGCTAGTGGACATCGCCCTGGTCTCCCGCCAGGTTTATGCCGAAGAGATAAAACGGGGAGCCCAGCCAGTGGCCGTGGCCCGGGATGCGGTGGTCGTGACCATCAACCAGAATAACCCTTTTCTCAAGCTTATAGAACAGAAAGGTCTCCAGAAAAAACTTCTGCGTCAGGTCTGGGTGGAAGGCCGGATTAAGACCTGGGAAGAACTCCTCGGACAGCCAGGAAACACACCCATCCACCTATACACCAGGTCTGATGCCTGTGGCGCGGCCGAAACCTGGGCTGCTTACCTGGGCGCTCATCAGGAAGACCTCAAAGGCATTGCCATCTACGGGGACCCTGGCCTGGCGGAAGCCGTGCGCCAGGACCCTCTGGCTCTTGGCTTTAACAACCTGAACTTTGCCTTTAACCCGCGCACCGGACAACTCCATCCTGGCCTGGCCATTGGCCCGCTGGACCTCAACGATGACGGCCAGCTTTCAGCCGAAGAAAATTTCTACCAGACGAGAGAAAAAATCAAACAGGCTATAGCCTCCGGACTTTACCCTTCACCGCCGGCCAGAGACCTCTACCTGGTTATAACCCGGCCATTACGGAATAAGTTAACAGCCACCTTTCTTTTGTGGTGCCTGGAGCAGGGGCAGAGCCTGGTGGAAGAAGCCGGCTATGTCCGACTCTCAAACGAAATCCTGGAAAAGGAAAAAACAAAAATTCTGGCTGAGCTTTCTGAAGCACAAAGGGTAGCGAAATCAAGATGAAAAAAGAAAGTCTGGTAGCCAGAATCTCCGGCCTGAGTGCCTTTTTCCCGGTGATTCTGGTTTCCGCCATTTTTCTGGCTATTTTTTTGAAGGCCTTACCGCTTCTTACCATAAAATCCTGGTGGCATCTTGTTTTTTCTTCCGCCTGGCAACCGCAGAAAGGCGAGTTCGGGCTCTGGCCGTTTATAATGGGCACCATTTCGGTAACGGCCGTGGCCTTTGTCCTGGCTCTACCCGTCTCCTTGCTCACTTCTCTTTACCTGGCGGAATACGCCCCTAACCGGGTCAGAAAGATAATTCTCCCGGCCCTTGACCTACTGGCCGGTCTGCCTTCTGTTATCTACGGTATGTGGGGCATGCTGATGGTGGTTCCCCTGGTGAGCAAGTATCTAGCTCCGTTTTTTGGAACTTCAAGTTCAGGTTATTGTGTCCTGACGGCCGGGGCGGTACTGGCTGTTATGATCATGCCGACGATTATTAACGTTTCCTTAGAGGTGCTGGCCTCGGTACCGGCCAGCTTGAAAGAAGCTGCTCTGGCCCTGGGTGCTACCCGGTTTGAAGTGGTCAGACACGTTATCCTGAAAAAAGCTCGACCGGGGATTCTGGCTGCCTGTGTGCTCGGGCTGGGCCGGGCTTTTGGCGAAACCATCGCCGTGTTGATGGTGGTGGGCAACGTTCCCCAAATTCCCCGCTCCCTCTTTTCTCCCGCTTATCCCATCCCCGCTCTTCTGGCCAACAACTACGGTGAGATGCTGTCTATTCCTGGTTATGAATCTGCGCTCAACCTGGCCGCTCTGATTCTGCTGATGCTGGTCATAATTTTCAGTCTGCTGGCCCGGCTTTATCTCTCAAGACTGGTCAGGAGGTCTGGGTAAATGGCCTGGCCAACACCTGCGGCTCAAACCCGCTTGAAACGCCGGAAATGGCTGGACCGCGCTTTTCATCGTTTAATGCTCATCTCCGCCATTCTGGTCGTCGGTTCCCTGCTCTTAATCCTGGGTATTATTCTGGGTAAAAGTTTGCCGGCGCTTAAAATTTCCATGATTACCAGAACGCCGGGCACCGGCTATTACCTCGGCCAGGAAGGCGGTATACTAAACGCTATCGTTGGTTCTCTGGAGATAACTACTGGCGCCACTCTGCTGGCCATCATCCTGGCTTTGCCCGGGGTTATTTTCCTCAACACTTACTTAAAGAAAAAATCTGCCCGGGCAGAAGTGGTCAGGTTGATGCTTGATATACTGTGGGGCATTCCTTCCATTGTGTACGGAGCTTTCGGGTTCCTGCTGATGCTGACCCTGCACCTCAGGGCTTCGCTTCTGGCCGGGATGGTAACTTTAGCCCTGGTGGAACTGCCTGTTCTGGCCCGCTCGGTGGACGAGACCATGCGTCTGGTACCTTCTGAACTCAAGGAAGCTACTTTTTCCCTGGGCGCCAGCCGCTGGCAGACCGCCACTAGGGTGGTCCTGCGCCAGGTTTTTCCCGGGCTGACAACGGCCGTGCTCATAGCTCTCGGTCGCGGGCTGGGTGATGCGGCTTCCGTGCTTTTTACCGCCGGCTACACCGACCGCCTGACCACTTCTCTTCTACAGCCAGTCGCTACTCTGCCGCTGGCCATTTTCTTTCAGCTGAATTCACCATTTCCTGAGGTGCAGCAAAGAGCTTATGCTTCGGCTGCCATTCTTACCCTGATGATTCTGGCCATCAGCCTGGCCGCTCGCTTTTTAGGGCGGCGTTTAGGGAGGCATAGAATCAAATGAAGCCCAGAAGCGGTTTCTCCCCTGGCCCGCTCAAGATTATCATCTACGGAGAAGAACATGGTTGACCACGGAAGAATCAGTCTAAAAGGTGTCAACGTTTTTTACGGCAAAAACCAGGTCTTAAAAAACATTTCACTGAACATCCCTGCTCATAGCATCACGGTCATCATCGGCCCTTCCGGTTGTGGTAAAACTACCCTGCTCAAATGCTTAAACCGGCTTCTGGATGAAGTGGAAGAAGCCCGGGTAGAAGGCGAAATTCTTTTTGACGGACAGAATATCTACGCTCCAGAAGTGGATGTCACCCAGGTAAGAAAAAGAATGGGGCTTCTTTCTCAGAAACCTCAGGTGCTACCCATGTCCATCTACGAAAACGTGGCTTTTGGTCCGAGGCTGCATGGCCTTCAGGACAAAAAGAACCTAGACCGGGTGGTGGAAAAATACCTGCGTCTGGCCGGGCTCTGGGATGAAGTTAAGGACCGGCTGTCTGAACCGGCCAGCCGTCTGTCCATCGGTCAGCAGCAGCGGCTCTGCCTGGCCCGCGGTCTGGCCGTGGAGCCAGAAATCATGCTCTGTGATGAACCAACTTCAGCTCTGGACCCCCAGTCAAGCCGAAACGTAGAAGCCCAGCTCTTGCGGCTTAAAGAAAATTACACCATCGTGCTGGTCACTCACATCCTGAGACAGGCTCGCCGGCTGGCTGATTACGTGGCTTTTCTTTACCTGGGAGAGCTAATAGAATTCGGCCCGGCTTCTGAGGTCTTGACTTCTCCTCAAGATCCCAGAACCCGGGCCTACATTACTGGCGAAATAAGTTAACGGGCTCCGTCAGCTTCAGCTCTTTTTGAACTCTTCCAGGAACTGGTAAAAATCAATCTCGTTGGCTTCCAGTCCGTGAGCATAAACATAACGTCCGGCCAGGCGAGAAGCAAACAGGGCTCTGAGGTAGTTTTCAGGCAGTTTGTTGATGATGCGGTTGACGCCCACCAGCTTGATCAGTGATTTGGGCACGCCCGTTTCAATAACTTTCTTCAGCAAGGTCTTATCTTTAATCAGTTCCGATTCTCTCACCGCATCTTTAATCTGATTGATCTTCTCGCTAATCATGTCGGTCAGGATGGCTCTGGGAATGCCCGTGCGCTCGTTTTCTTTCCAGATGATCTCAAACTCCAGGCGAGCATTCTGCCTGATGATGTCAATAACTTCTTTGACATACTGTTTCCGGAAATCAGATTCAGCGCCATTCTTCACGCACATCAGCTCTTCCCATTCTTTATCAGTCATGACCATACTGGCCAGAACTTCCAGAGAAGAAGAAGTTACGCCACCTTTGTTAGCCGAAGCATCTTTGTAGATGATCACGCCTTTTTCTTCCAGCCTGAGCCTGGCTTCCTGCGTCAGGAACAGGTTGGCACCTTCAATGATAGCCTTAAACCTTGGCCGCCCTTCGGCATCCAGCCAGGCTTTCCAGTTGTTGATGTTGACCGAAGCTGGACGTCCGCCGCAGGGCACAAAAATGTCGGCTTTGAATTTTGGATGCAGATGGAAAGTGTTGCGGAATTCCAAGCCGTTTTCCACTTTTTCACCATCCGGCAGGGTGACATCCCGGTCTTTGATGGTGACCAAGAAGCCCTGGGGAGAAAGCAGGGAACGGTTGAAGTTTTCCACCATCTTTCTGGCTTTGGCCAGCCTGATGAGCTCTTTGCGGTTGATGCCCTGTGGGTCATAAAGCACACCTGAACCATCAATGATGGCCAGAATTTTATCTTTAGAAATCAAGATTTCGTTAGAACCGAGGTCGCCATCCGGCCCGCCGGTCATGACCTTGGTGACGTTTTCTTCCTTAAGGCCCAGCTTTTCCAGCGTACCAAGCACATATTCATGCACAGAATTGGTGGTCATACCGTACCGGTCATGCGGGATACCGCCCATGCTCAGAGGCTTGCCGGTGGTAAAAGCTTTCCAGAATTTATAGCCGCGCACTTTAGCCCGGTAGGCTGCCCATTCCATCAAATCAGCAGTCCATTCATCCGGGCCCAGGAACAGGATGACATCCTTACCGTAATAATCAACAATGCTCTTGTCCGGCATCATCAGGTCCAGCAGTCCATCAATGTACTTTTTGAAAGCCACGGTCATCTTATCATTAAAGCCCCAGCGCAGGAGAATGGTACCTTTAGAACCACCTTCAGCCAGGTCCTTGTTTTTCCTCTGCTGGGTCAGAGCCAGGTTATAATTTTCATCAAAGATGAAATCAGAATTGTTCAGGTAAGTCTGGTAATTGATGGAGCGCACGATTCTGATGCCGCCGCGAGCGATGTCCCGGAAACGGATGTGGAAACCGCGCAGCTCTTTGCCCACCACATGGAAAACGCCAAACGGAGTTACCGGATAGTCCACTTTGTTCAGAAAATCTGGCTGATACATGTAGGCAATGGAAACTTTCTCCCGCTTGTAAAAATTGGTGCGGAGAATGGATTTAATAAACTTGATGATGGCCAGGAGCACAACGCGGTCAGCTTCAATCTGCACTTCACGGCTGATTTCTTTGCTCAGCGCCTGGAGCTCATCTTCTACCTGATGATTTTTCTCCAGCGGGTTAAATTTTTTGTCGAAAGTCACAAAGAGTTTCTTCACGAATTGATAATTATCAATCAGCGCTTCCCAGACCCGGTCTTCAGTAAAAGTTTCCTTAGCCAGTCTGGTTTTCATTTCCCGTAGCAAACCAAGCAGCTCGGGTGAATCCTTCAAAGCCTGAGAAAGTTTCAAGTATTCTTCATTGTAGGAGCTTAAGAACTGATGGCAGAAACTCCAGGCCGAAACACCAAAAACTGTTTCCTGAGCAGTGAGCTTACCCTCCCGGAACAGCCGGGAAAGCGGACTTTCTGGAATAACATAAATCAGGGAAATATCTTCCACCAGGTCATTCAATTTAGTTTCATCTTTGATGTCATCAACATAGAAGGTAAAAACGGTCTTGCCGTTGGCAAAATGTTCTATGTATTTACGCCTGGATACCAGTCCGTGAGAATTCAGCACATCAGAAACATTGATAAAAAACCTGGGTATGGAATCACTCTTGCAGACCACCGAAATGCGCAGGGTGTTGTCCTTGGTCACATGATTAGTCTCAATGTAAGGTCTTTCCGGGTCCTTGGCTTTTTTTAGAAGACCCTGGTATCTATCATAAGTCTCTTTAGGAATGGACTTCAGAAACTCTCGGTCAGCAATTTTTTTCAGGTCGGTTTCTTCCGGCAGAATTTCTTTGGTCGGAAACTCTGGCTTGCAGACCACGTACCAGCGAAGGTATTCAGCCCCGCGCAACTTACGGGCCGAGCGGTAGGACTGCAGGCGGTAACCGGGATATTTGTTCTCTATTCTTTCCTCAATCTCAATCGCCCGGTAGTGATTGTCTTCCACCAGATAAAAGGCTTCTTCCTCATGCTCGGTGGCAAAGTCAATCTTGATTTCTTTTTCTCCCCGCAGCGTGGCCAAGATTTCTGCGGCTCTCAGGGCTTCAATATGTCGGGCAATGGTGGGCAGCGGCGTGGTTTCAAAATACTGGCTATTGAGCCCCAGGTCCGTGCAAAAAGTCTCAATTTCCTGACGCACTGTCTCGGTCGGGAAGAAATTGTCCTTCAGGATGAGCGATTCCAGCTCTTGAAGCTGTTTCTCAGACAGAAAAGCTCTGGCGGCAATTTCTTTTAATGACTTCATTTAATACTCCTTTCATGAATTTTTTCAGAAGAGTAGTTTCTTTAAGATAGATTTTTTATGACTATTTTTTATGTTATGTTTAAGAAACCTTACTCCCCTGAATTTTTAGGGTAAATTATACCAGATAAATTAATTTAAAGCAAAAAATAACTGCTATTTACGTACCACCAGAACCACCGACCAGCAGGCCACTGCTTCCCCGGCACCTATTTCCCCCATACCTTCGGCCGTCTTCCCCTTAATACTGATTTTATCCGGGGCCACCACCAGTAGCGGGTAGAGATTGGCTTTCATAGCGTCTATGTAGCCTGATATTTTGGGTTTCTCCAGAACTACCACACTGTCAGTGTTGACCACCGAAAAACCGGCTCCCTGGATTTCTTCCATCACCTGTTTCAGTAATTCCAGGCTGGAAATGCCGGCATAGGCCGGGTCCGAATCCGGAAATTTCTGGCCGATGTCCCCCAGACCGCAGGCGCCTAACAAAGCGTCTATAAGAGAATGAATCAGAACATCCGCATCTGAATGTCCCAGACATCCTTTGTCGGCCGGTATTTCCACGCCACCAAGGATTAACTTTCGCTCCGGAACCAGGCGGTGGAGGTCATAGCCCAGGCCAACTCTCGTTTGCATTGGATTTACTCCTAATTAACTCCCCCGTCTCAAAATTCAGGAGTGCAGTTCGCCGTTATAACGTCCAAAAATCATCTTACCGACCGTCGTCTGCAGCACAGAAGTCACCGTAATATCTACGGTCTGGCCAATCATCCGCCGGGCGTTATCCACTACCACCATCGTCCCATCATCCAGATAAGCCACGCCCTGGTCTTTTTCCTTGCCTTCCTTAAGGATAAAAACGCGCATGGTTTCACCGGGCAGCACCACAGGCTTGAGGGCATTAGCCAGCTCGTTGATGTTCAGCACTTCCAGGCCCTGGAGTTTGGCCACCTTGTTGAGGTTAAAATCATTGGTAATGATTTTAGCTTTAAGGCTCTTGGCACATTCAATCAACTTGGAATCCACATCCTTGACTTCAGGAAAATCCAGGTCAGAAATGACCACTTTAACTTTGGAATTTTTCTGCAGGCGGTCTAACACTTCCAGGCCCCGTCGGCCGCGCTGCCGTTTTAACGGGTCAGGGGAGTCAGCCACCAGCTGAAGCTCTTTAAGGACAAATTGAGGAACAGCCAGCACCCCTTCAATAAAACCAGTATCGCAAACTTCGGCAATACGACCATCAATGATGACCGAAGTATCCAGCAGCTTATAGGTGTGTTCCTCACTTTTGCTCTTGAAAAAATTGACCAGAAAGGCTGGCTCCAGCCATTCTGGTTTCTTGATACCCAGCAGAAAACCGAGGTAAGGAAAAGCCACCAGAAAAAAGATGCGGATAAAACTGGCCATGGATGAAGTTTTGACTACGTTGTGGTAGATGGAACCAAGCAGCCAGCCAATGATTACACCCAGAAGAGTTCCGATGGAGGCGGTCCAGATAATTCTAAATTGAGCTTTGCGCACTCTGACTTCTAACAAAATGATTAAGCAGGCCAGGACTAAACCAACCAGGGCACCACTTTTAGCACTGAGAGTAAACGGGGGATAAAAATACCCGGCCACCGTCAGTAAAATTACAATAATTAACCTGAAAACTATTAATCCCATATTATTAATCCTTCCTTCAGGTTCAGCCATATTTTACAAGAATGAGCAAAAAATTAAAATATCTGCGCTAAAGCTTTCTTAACTGAGTTTACTCCCAGGCATTTGATACCGGTAATATGCTCACCGGCCAGCTGTGACAGGTTTCCTTCCGGCATCAAGACCAGCTCAAACCCCAGCGAACGAGCTTCCTTTATCCTGGCTACCGGTTGATTGACAGACCGGACTTCGCCGCTGAGTCCAACTTCACCGAAAACAGCCATTTCTCTGGGGAGCGGAACATTTTTGACCGAAGAGATGACCGCCAGAACCACACCCAGGTCCGCAGCCGGTTCATCAACCGTCAAACCACCAGCCACGTTTAAATAAATATCCTCACCAGCGAAACTGTAGCCAATTTTCTTTTCCACCAGGGCCAATAGCATGGACACCCGGTAATGGTCCAGGCCGATGGACATGCGGCGCGGGTTCCCAGAAAAAAGAGTAGAGGAAACCAGGGCCTGAATTTCTACCAGGAGCGGTCGGGTCCCCTTAATGGTAGAAACCACCACGCTACCGGGCTCATTCTTCGGCCGCTCCCGCAGGAAGAAAGCCGAAGGGTTATCAATGGGTTTTAACCCAGACTGGCTCATCTCAAAAATGGCCAGCTCCGAAACCGGGCCAAAGCGGTTTTTCAACACCCGTAGCACCCGGTGGTTATGGTCCCTTTCGCCCTCAAACAGGAGTACCACATCCACCATATGCTCAAGTGATTTGGGCCCGGCCAGGGTTCCATCCTTCGTAATATGCCCAATAAGAAAAACTGGAATCTGTTTATTTTTAGCCAGACGGAAAACCTGGTTGGTTACCTCCCGCACCTGGCTTATGGTGCCCGGGCTGGAGGTAAGCTTGGAGGAGAAGATGGTCTGCACAGAATCTATCACCAGAGCCCGTGGGTTCATCCGGTCAGCTACGCTGACTATTCTTTCCAGTGCTGTTTCTGCCAGCAGATAAACCTTTTCTCCAGTCAGTCCCAGCCGGTCGCCACGAAGCTTGATCTGTTCCAGGGACTCTTCTCCAGAAACATAGAGCACCGGTTGCTCGCGGCCGGCTAAATCCTTGGACACTTGCAGCAGGAGCGTGGACTTGCCGATACCCGGCTCACCGCCAATAAGCACCACCGAACCGAGCACCAGCCCGCCACCCAGAACGTTGTTGACCGGCTCAATGCCTACCGGAATTCTCTGGCCAGCTGTTTCTTTGACCTCGCTGTAGAGCACTGGCTCGCCGCCGGTTTCTGATAAAGCGACGGACACTTCTTCTTCCAGCTCTTCCACCATGGTGTTGTACTCACCACACATGGTGCAGCGGCCGAGCCATTTTGGCGAACGAAAACCACAATTCTGGCAGACAAAAACCGTTCCTTTTTTCATCTCAACCTTCACCTTCCTGAGCAGTTTGCCTCAACGCCACACCCACCCCAGGCCAAAGAAAAATTCGCGGTTAGAAGCCAGAGAAAAATCATCCAGGCCGGCCAGCAGGAAAAAATTCCTGGTGGGGAAAACCCGGCCGTAAAACCTGAACTGCGGCCTTGAGGAACGGTTAAAATCAAAGCCCTCCACGCTCAAAGAAAGCCTGTCTTGTAATAAAGACAAATCCAGTCCCGCCCCAAATTTTGATTCAATCAAACCGGCCCGTAAAGTAAGGTAGCGCAACCTGAGGCCGCCCTCCAAAGAATAAAGGATATGATCATCAGCCAGACGATTGCTAAGCCCGGCGTAAAACAACAGCCGGTTTTTCCAGCTGAAGCCAGCAGCCAGCAGTCCTTTAAATTTTTCGCTCTCCCCATAATACCAGCCTTGAATTCCGGCCATGG
>JBBIRN010000035.1:0-239 GCA_037441785.1 Candidatus Aminicenantota bacterium
GTGAGCTCCCGGGCGTTTCCTTGACAAAAAAAGGGGGGCTGGATAGAATTAGCCAAGTACTGGAGGTTGAGAAAAGTGAGCGAAGAAAAAGAAGAAAGACTGGTTACCCAGATTACGCCCAAAAGCGAAGATTTTTCTCGCTGGTACATTGATTTAATCCGGCGGGCAGAGCTGGCTGATTATGCGCCGATGAAGGGCATGATGGTCATCAGACCCTACGGCTATGCCATCTGGGAAAA
>JBBIRN010000035.1:249-13280 GCA_037441785.1 Candidatus Aminicenantota bacterium
TGCTTGACCGCCGCATTAAAGCTACCGGTCATGTGAACGCCTATTTTCCCGTGTTCATCCCCGAAAGCTTTCTGCGCAAGGAAATGGAACATCTGAAGGGATTTGCCCCGGAAGTAGCCTGGGTAACACATGGAGGAGATGATGAACTGGAAGAAAGGCTGGCTGTCCGGCCGACTTCCGAAGCCATCATCGGTTTCATGTACTCAAAATGGATTAAATCCTGGCGCGACCTGCCGGTGCTGATTAATCAGTGGGCCAACGTCGTGCGCTGGGAAAAAGTTACCAGACCATTTTTGAGAACCACAGAATTTTTATGGCAGGAAGGTCATACGGCTCACGAAACCTACGAGCAGGCTCAGGAAGAGACCATGCTCATCCTGAACATGTACAAAGAATTTGTGGAAAATGAACTGGCCATACCGGTCATCCACGGCCGAAAAACAGAAAGAGAAAAGTTCGCCGGTGCCCTGGCCACTTATGCCATTGAAGGCCTGATGTCTGATGGCAAAGCCCTGCAGATGGGCACCTCCCACAATTTAGGCCAGCACTTTGCCCAGGTTTTCAACATCAGGTTTGAAGACCGGAACCAGAACCTCCAGTACGTCTGGCAGACTTCCTGGGGTGTTTCTACCCGTTTGATTGGCGCTCTGGTCATGGCTCATGGTGATGATTCAGGACTGGTTTTCCCGCCCCAGGTAGCACCCATTCAGGTCATTATTGTGCCCATTTCTATCGGGAACTGGAAAGAAACGGTTTGGCCGG
Source organism: Candidatus Aminicenantota bacterium (assembly GCA_037441785.1). Classification (GTDB taxonomy): domain Bacteria; phylum Acidobacteriota; class Aminicenantia; order Aminicenantales; family Saccharicenantaceae; genus Saccharicenans. The sequence continues at coordinate 1,012 of JBBIRN010000035.1, forward strand.
TAGCCTTGAGGATAAAAGAAACTTTGGAAAAAGCCGGTCTGCGCGTCTTTCTGGATGATAGAACAGAATACACGCCCGGCTGGAAGTTTGCCGAATGGGAATTAAGAGGTGTGCCTTTGCGTCTGGAGGTTGGTCCCAGAGATGTCAAGAATAACCAGGTCGTGGCCGTCAGAAGAGAAACCAGAGAAAAACTCATCCTGAGCCTGGATGGCCTGGAAGAAAAAATCAAAGAGCTTCTGGCTTTGGTGCAAAAAACCATGTTTGAAAAGGCTCTGGCTTTTCAGCAGGCTAACACCAGAGAAGTGGAAAATTATGAGGAGTTTAAATCCATCCTGGAAGAGAAGAGAGGTTTTATCAGGGCTTTCTGGTGTGGTTCAGAAGAATGTGAAGCCCGGATAAAAGAAGAAACCATGGCCACCATCCGGGTTATCCCCCTGGATGAAGAAAAGGGATTGAAAGGTCGCTGCATCTACTGCCAGAAAGAAGCTCAGACCAGAGCGGTTTTTGCTCGCTCGTATTAATTAAGAAAAAAATAAAAGGCTCTTTTCAGGCCCTCGGGGCAAGGAGAGAGGGGTGGCGGAAAAGACAAATTTCGCAGCCGAACGCCGGGAAATGGTTGAATTCCAGATTAAAAGAAGGGGAATTCGCGACCCGAAGGTCCTGGAAGCCATGTTGAGGGTTCCCCGCCATCTTTTTGTCCCGGAGCAGATGAAAGAACTGGCTTATGGCGATGAGCCTTTACCCATCGGCGAAGGTCAAACCATCTCCCAGCCTTATATTGTGGCTTACATGACGGAAGCTCTTAAGCTGACCGGACAGGAAAAGGTGCTGGAAATCGGCACCGGCTCTGGCTACCAGACTGCCATCCTGGCTGAGCTGGCCCGGGAAGTTTACACCGTGGAACTCATCCCAGAGCTCTCACGCCGGGCTCAGAAAGTTCTCCGTGAACTCGGTTACCAGAACATTCATTTTCTGGTCGGGGATGGAACCAGAGGCTGGCCGGAACATGCTCCTTATGAGGCCATCCTAGTCTCAGCCGCCCCGGCGACTGTGCCGCGCAGTTTGATTGAACAGCTCCAAGAAAACGGGCGTTTAATAATTCCGGTGGGCACTGATTATCAGGAACTGGTGCTGGTCAGAAAAAAGAAGGAGGGCTGGGAAGAGGAAAGGTTGATTCCCGTGCGCTTTGTGCCCCTGGTGACGGTCCATTAAAAATCAAGGAGGTTCAGACAACAATGAGAAAAATCTGGATAAAAAACATGAAAATCTGGTTCTGCTCGGGGCTGATGGTCCTGATGGTTTTGCCCTTTCTTTACTGCCAGAGCCCAATGCGTGATAAATTCATCAAAGTTTACCTGCCCAGCGGCCAGGTGATAACGGCCGAGCTGGCCGTGACTCCCAGAGAAAGAGAGCGGGGCCTGATGTTCAGAGAAAGGCTGGAAGCAGACCAGGGCATGCTGTTTGTCTTTGAAGAAGAAGATTTGTATTCGTTCTGGATGAAAAACACGCTGATTCCGCTGGACATCATCTGGTTGAATTCCCATCAACAAATTGTACACCTGGAAAAAAACGTTCCGCCCTGCCAGGCTGACCCCTGTCCGAGCTATACTCCGCGCTATCCGGCTCTTTACGTGCTGGAACTAAAAGCCGGAGAAGCGGACAGAAATGGGCTCAAGCTCTATGACCGGATTTCCTTTGTGCTTCCAGACTGGGTCAAGAAAAGGTAGGGTTGATTTTCTGATTAGCCGGCGGCTATTCCTGCTGATAGATCAGCTGGGGTTTTTTCCCGGGCATCTGCCCGTAATAAAAAAGCCATTGATGGTAGTACTCAGCCTCCTGGTAGATTTTGACCGACTTTTCCTGGCTGGAGCTGACCACCCCTACTATCTGGGGATTTTTTATTTTTTTTAAAGCTGCGGAAGAGACCACCAGCAGTTTTTCGGTGGTACTTTCTGCCGCCGGGGCGGGGCCGGTGGCCCGCGGGCCGGGTGTCAGGGAAGTGGGTAGGAGAAGGAGGTTCCATTTCCCGTCTTTGGACATGGGGTCAGGATAAAGCTTTCTCAGGCATTTTTCTTTAAGCAGCTCTTCCAGAGAAGAAGGGAAGGTGCCTGGTTTTTTTTGCTGGTAAAGGCGGATGGCTTCCACGTACTGAAGCCCTCGAAAAATCAGCTCTTCTTCGTTTTCTCTTTTGAGCTGGGTTTCCAGCACCGGCATAGCTACCATCAGCCCGAGAGTCAGGATAAAAAGAGCCAGCAGGACTAAAAGCAGGATGTAACCCTGGTTTTTGCTTTCCAGAGAAGTTTTTAGGCCGGTCATCCGCATCCTTTAACCACTAAAAACATCTATTATCTTCCGGGCCTTGGTGTCCCAGAAACGCTTCTTTCCCTACCAGGTGTTATACAGGGTGCCATCCAGAGCCTTGGCTTCAGAACCTGATTTGACATCCACCACTCCAGCGCCTTCAGGCGGCAGAGGTTCATCGGGGTTAAAAGATTGTCTGACTTCCACCCAGGTTTCTGCGGAGCCAGTGATAGGGTCAACCGGTATGGCTTTGAGGTATTTTTCCTCCACCAGAGACTGGAGTGAGGGTGGGTATTTGTGCTTATCCTGGTAGTACTGGTCAATCATCTTGCGCATGATAAAAAGGTTTTCCTTGAGGACAGCTTCTTTTGCTCTTTTGATGGACATCTGGTACTGCGGGACAGCCAGCCCCAGGAGAATGCCGATGATGCCCAGGACAATCAGGATTTCAATCAGGGTAAAGCCTTTTCGCCAGTTTTTCTTGCGCATGCGTTCACCAATCCCGGTATTTTGTTCCATCCAGGGCTGTGGCCTGACTTCTGGTGTAGACATCATAAACATTCTGGCCGCCCCAGGTCTCGGAATCAGGGTCATCCTGATAACTGCGCAGCCCCCAGTCGTAGGTTCCAGTCATGGGGTCAAGTGGTATCTTCCGCAAAAAACGGACCAGAACTTTTCTGGTGGTTTTACCACCAGAAGGCAGGTTGACTTCTTCTTCAACTTCTACCCCTTTGACCAGGGTTTCCAGGTCAGGCGGGTAACCATAAGAATCCTGTTCTACTTTTATTTTTTTCTGGTCAGCTAGTTTCTTGTATTCATCAATCGCCTGGCGGAGCTGGCGCAGGCTTTCCCGCAGGGCTATCTCTTTTTCTCTTTTTACCGTGGTCTCGATAAAAGGCACGGCCACGGCCGTCAGAAGAGACAGGATGGTCAGGGTGACCACCATTTCCAGCAGGGTAAAGCCCTTTTTCCCGGATGAGGAAAAAATGTTAGTTTTTCCCCTCATTATATTTCGCTTTTAGAAGCGATTGCGGTCAAAACGAGGTTTATGTCCCTGATAACTGTGCGGTCTACGGTCTGAACTGTGGCTTCTGCCACTTCCGGCGGAAGGAGTTTTTTGGGCTCCTTCTTCCAGAGCTTTAATGCTCAGGCGGATGCGGTTGTTTTCTTCATCCACATCAATCACTTTGACCGTCAGAGTCTGTCCCAGTGAAATAAGGTCTTTTATGTTTTTAACCCGATAGGGAGCTACTTCCGAAATGTGGAGCAAACCGACGATGTTAGGCAGGATTTCCACAAAAGCTCCGTAGTCTTCCAGCCGCACGACTTTCCCGGTATAAACCTGGCCCATCTCCACTTCCACGGTGATTTCCCGGATCATCTGCTTGGCTTTTTCAGCTGATTCCATGTCTGAGGCGGCGATGGTCACCTTGCCATTCTCTTCAATGTCAATTTTGGCGTTGGTCTGGGAAACGATTTTCTTGATCATTTTGCCCGCCGGTCCGATGACATCGCCCACCTTTTCCGGGTTGATGAACAGGGTGATTATCCTCGGAGCATAAGGAGAAAGTTCCGGTCTGGGAGCCGGTAACACGGCCTTCATCTTCTCCAGCACTTCCAGCCTGGCTTTCCGGGATTGCTGGAAAGCTTCCCTAAGTATCTGGGGTGTGAGGTAGGGGATTTTCAGGTCAAGCTGAATGGCTGTGATGCCTTTTTCTGAACCAGTGACCTTGAAATCCATGTCGCCGTAGTGGTCTTCCAGGCCAGCAATGTCGGTGAGTATGGCGTAACGGTCTCCTTCTTTAACCAGACCAGTAGCAATGCCCGCCACCACGAACTTAAGCGGCACGCCGGCGTCCATCAGGGCCAGGGTCCCACCGCAGACCGTGGCCATGGAAGAAGAACCGTTTGATTCCAGGATGTCGGAGACGATTCTTATGGTGTAGGGGAAGGTTTCTTCATCCGGAATGGCCGGCAGGATACCTTTTTCCGCCAGAGCTCCGTGTCCGATTTCCCGACGACCCGGGGCTCTCATGAAGGAAACTTCTCCCACACAGAAAGGCGGGAAATTGTAGTGCAGCATGAAACGTTTTTCTGCTTCTTCGCCCAGCCCATCAAGCCTCTGCACGTCTTCAAAGGTGCCCAGAGTGACGGTGGCCAGAGCTTGTGTTTCCCCGCGGGTGAAAAGAGCTGAGCCATGGGTCCGGGGCAGAAGTCCTACTTCTATGCTAATTGGCCGAAGTTCGTCAAAAGCCCGGCCGTCAGCTCTTTTCCCCTGATTCAGGATCAGGTCCCGGACAAGTTTTTTCTGCAGCTGGTAGAAAATTTCTTTGGTTTCAGAAATTTCTTCCGTGTTCTCTTTGGGAATGCGCGCCAGCAGGCGGTTGAGTATTTCTTCACTGGCTTTTTCGCTGGCTTTTTTCTGCTTTATCTGAATGGCCTGCAAAAGCTCCTGAGAAATCTCTTCTTCTATCTTTTTGACTTTTTCCGGGTCGGGCTGCTTGGCCTGAATTTCCATCTTCTTGATGTTTAACTGGGCAAAGAGTTCTTTCTGAGCGGCCACGATTTTTTTGATTTCCTGGTGAGCCAGAAGCAGACCTTCCAGAACTTTTTCTTCCTCTACTTCATTGGCTCCGGCTTCAATCATGCAGATGCCGTCTTCGTTGCCGGCGACCACCATGTTGAGGGGAGAGTTTTCCAGCTGGGAAGAAGTGGGGTTGATGACAAATTGCTCGTCCACCAGGCCCACCTTAACAGCGCCTATGGGCGTGGTGTAGGGGATTTCAGAAAAGTACAGAGCGGCCGAGGCACCGATGATGCCCAGGGTATCGGGTTCATTTTCCAGGTCAGCGGAAAGCAGAAGGGCTACAATCTGAGTGTCCAGAAAATAGCCTTCCGGGAAAAGGGGCCTGATGGGCCGGTCAATCAGCCTGGCTACCAGAATTTCTCTTTCTGAAGGCTTTCCTTCTCTTTTGAAGAACCCACCGGGGATCTTGCCGGCGGCGTAGGTATTTTCCCGGTAGTCAACAATCAGAGGCAAAAAATTCTTCTCGCCAGAAGAATCTTTTTTGCAGGTAGCCGTGACCAGCATGATGGTGTCGCCGTAGCGTACCAGGGCTGAACCATCAGCCTGCTTGCCTACCCGGCCAATTTCAATGGATAGATTTCTACCACCTATTTCAAGATTGATAGTATTAGACATGTTTTATCTCGATTTCTTTTTTTATGGCTTAACAGCCTATTTTCTCAGGTTAAGTTTATGAATCAGGTTCTCGTAGCGGCTCCGGTCAGTTTTCTTCAGGTATTCCAGCAACCTTTTTCTCTGACCTACCAGCTTCATCAGCCCACGGCGGGAATGGAAATCTTTTTTATGGGTTTGAAAATGGGTGATTAACTGGTTAATTCTTTCCGTCAGGATGGCAATCTGCACTTCAGGTGAGCCCGAATCCTGCGGATGAACCTGATTTTCCTGGATAATTTTGGTTTTTAATTCTTTTGTCAGCACGCTAAACTCCTTATTTTCTTATTGATATTACCAGAAAATAAAACAAATGTAAAACCTTTTGCTCTATTTTTGATTAATATTCAGGAGTTGAAAGTTATTTCTGGCCCGTGAGGACAGCTTTGCGAGCCAGGAGGTGCTGGGCGTACTTGGATTGAAGTCCGCCCATCTGCTGCTGGACTTCCTGCAGTTTGGCCTCAATTTCAGCCAGGCTCAGGCGCTTTATTTTCTTGTTTTTCTTGCTCTTTTCAGCTTCAGCCATGAACAGTCCTCCGTTAAAAGGTTTCTTTTAGCCAATAAAAATAGCAGAAAATGTCTGATTTGACAAGAGTTGGCGCTTTTCTTCTGGTTTAAATTAGATTAATTCAGGCTAAAATTGATACTGAGAGCAATAAAGCCAGGGCCCAGCTGGGGGTAAAAATGGAAGCGTTTTTCCTGCTCCGGTGCTTTAGTCTTGTTCAGAGATGAGATTTTCTGGCCGATGAAGTAACCCAGCAAGCTGCCAAAGACCACATCAGAAGCAAAATGCTTATCAAGGATTATCCTGGAAAGGGAAATAGCTGAAGCCAGCAGGAAAGCTGAGGTGCGAAGCAAGGAGCTTTCGGTGGTGGAAGAAACAGAACTGGCTACTGCCCAGGCGGCGGCGGCGTGGCCCGAAGGTAAGGAATTCCAGCTATCTTTAAAGCTGAGCGGGTGAAAGCTGAAAGCTCCTTCTCCGGCAAACGGCCTGGCCCGGCCGAAGCCGGTTTTAAAAAACTGGACGTAAACTTCCGTCAGCAGAAGGCTTTCGGCGGCCAGAAGAAAACTCTGCCTGGTCCCGGCTGAGGAGGTAATCTCGCCGGCCAAATATCCTCCGGAGATAAAACCGAAAAGCAGGAGCGGGCTACCGGCTGCGGAAAAAAGGCGGCCAGCTTTTATCAACCCCGGGCTGGTTTCCTGCAGGTCTTTGGTCCACAGGTGAATAGAATTGTCCGCGGGAAAAAAGCTGCTACCGGCTACCAGACTGAGGCTAAGATTAAGCCAGTCCTGACCGTGCCAGTGTAGCGGGGAAGCCCACAAGCTGACCATATCATCAGCTATCTTCTGGAAGTATTTTTTTGAAACCCGGTCGGGGTAGGAATTGGCCAGCCGTGGCTCAGCGGTCAAGGAAAGGTTATGGACCTTTTCCGCTCCGTTGAGGTTTGGCTGGGCAAATATCAGGCAAAATGAAATAATAACAGGAAGAAAAGAGAAAAAGCGGTTGCTGCCGGGTTTTTCTTTTAAAAACTTTTTCTGGCTCATGTAAACTCTACACCGTTGATCTGATTATCAGACAGCCTGGCTGAGTTTTCAAGCCGGGCAAAAATTTTTGCCTGACTTCTGTTTAGTTTTTGGCCATAATTATTGATCTCCTCGTCTGAATTTATTATGTTAGAAAAATGGAAGAGAAGAGCATGGGAAAAAACGGCCGAAAAAAAATAAGCCGCCGGCAATTTCTCCAGAAGGCCGGTCAGGCCGCTTTAAGCGGAGGTCTGCTAACCATTATTCCAGGTTGCAGCGCTTGTTCCGCTGGTTATGATGTAATCATCAAGGATGCCCTGGTAGTAGACGGCAGCGGCCAGCTGCCTTTTGCCGCGGACCTGGGTATTAAAGGAAATTATATAATTACTATCGGAAAAATAGGAAATAGGCGGGCGAAGAAAATCATCAAAGCTGATGGCCTGTACCTGGCGCCTGGTTTTATAGATGCTCATAACCACACTGATGTCCAGTTACTGGTTTGTCCGACTGCCGACAGCCTGGTGCACCAGGGAGTAACCACCATCGTGGCTGGAAACTGCGGTTCATCGCGTTTTCCCCTGACTGAGGAAATGCTCATAGAGGAGCAAAAATACCTCAAAGAAGAATACGGTCTGGAGGTGGACTGGCAGGACCTGGCCGGGTTTTTCCGGCGGCTGGAAGCCAGTCGTCCGGGCATTAACTACGCCACCCTGGTTGGCCAGGGAACTATCAGAGCCGCTGTGGTGGGCTATGCCAACCGCCCGGCTTCGGCCGAAGAACTTCAGCAGATGAAGCAACTTCTGGAAAAAGCTTTAAAACAGGGTGCCGTAGGCCTGTCCACCGGGCTGGAATACTCGCCCGGTAGTTTTGCTTCCACGGAAGAGCTTGTTGAGCTCAGCCGGGTGCTTAAGAATTATGCTGGAATCTATGCCACGCACATGAGAGATGAAGAAGACCAGGTGCTGGAAGCCCTGGAAGAAGCCATAACCATTGCGGAAAAAGCGGGCGTAAAGCTGGAAGTTTCTCACCTGAAAATAGGCTATCCCCGAAACTGGTCAAAGATAGATGCCCTGCTGGGTATGATTGACAGCGCGGCCGGGCGCGGGCTGAAGGTTTCCGCGGATGTTTATCCCTACACCGCTTTATCCACGGGTTTGAGCATTTTCTTTCCCCTTTGGGTTAGAGAAGGAAAGAAAGAAGATTTTCTCAGCCGGCTAAAAAATCCAGAGCTGGAGCCCAGGCTGCGCCAGGCTTTTTCTGAGGCTGAAGCTAACTTGGGTAGCTGGGAAAAGGTGTTGATTGCTTCCGTCAAGACCGAAAAGAACAGGTCGCTGGAGGGCCTGAACCTGAAAGAAGCCAGCGAGCGGCGCGGGGTAGAGGTCTTTACCCTGGTGCGCGATTTGCTTCTGGAAGAGGAAGGCCAGGTGAGCATGGTTTGTTTTGCCATGAGTGAAGAAAACCTGAAAAAGATACTTAAGCACCCGCTGACCTGCATCGGCAGTGATGGTGAACTGGCTTCTACTTCAGGACCACTTTACCGCGGCAAACCACATCCGCGTTATTATGGAACTTTTCCGCGGGTGCTGGTTAAGTATGTGCGGGAAGAACCGCTGCTGAAGCTGGAAGAGATGATCAGAAAAATGACCTCCTGGCCAGCCCGCATTTTTGGTTTTTCCCGTCGGGGCCTGGTTAAAGAAGGCTACCTGGCTGACCTGGTCTTGTTTGACCTGAAGAAGCTTGACGATAAAGCCACCTGGTCTAACCCGCACCAGTATCCAGAAGGCATTAATTATGTGCTGATAAACGGCCAGGTGGTCCTGGAAAATGGCCAGATTACTGGCTGCCGTCCTGGTCAGGTTTTGAGAAGCCGGGGCGATGGCCAGGTCTGGTAAGCTGAAGTTTTTAGTTCAAAAAACTGGCCCTTTTAAAAATTCAGATGAGGCTGAAGATGGTCAAAAAAGAAAGTGCCAAAAACCAGAAACGTTTTGTTCAATTCAGGAGCAGAAAAAACGGCCTTAAACCGGGACCTTTTTTGCTGTTTTCCCTGGTCTTCGCCTTTCTTGTTAGTTTGCTTAGTTTGCCACTTTTCCCGGGGGAAATTAAGAACATAACTTTATCCTCAGGCGATGAAGTTCAGCTGAGGTACAGAGAATTGCAGCCCGGGGAACCTCTGCTGCTGGTCTGGAAAGAAAAAAAGTCAGATTTTCTGGAAATCAAATTTTTAGAAGAAAAACACCTCCTTAACAATTCGCCGTCTCAGCCGGAATTTTTGTTTTTAGGGCTTGACCTGGCTCTTAAACCGGGGCTTAAAACTCTGGAGATATCAGCCTATAAAAAGAAAAATCTGGTCAGCAAATCAGAATTTCAGCTGGAAGTTAAACCGCGGGATTTTCCTAAAAAAGAGCTGACCGTAGACCAGAAATACGTCACCCCGCCAAAACAGGTCCAGGAAAGAATAAAAAGAGAAGCTGAGCTGCTGGCTGAAATTTACCGCTTCAGCTCTTCCGCCTGGCTGGCCAGCGGACCTTTTGTCCTGCCCTGCGAAGGAAAGTTGTTTCCTAATTTCGGACAGCAGCGCATCTACAACCGGGTGCCCAGGTCTGTACATTCCGGGGTGGACATCGCTGTGCCCATCGGTCATCCCATAAAAGCCACCAACAGCGGCCGGGTAGTCCTGGCTTCAGACCTTTATTTTTCCGGGAAAACAGTCATCATTGACCACGGGCTCGGTCTTTTTTCCACATATTGCCATCTGTCCCGGATTCTGGTCAGAAGGGGAGACAGGGTTAAGACCGGTCAGGTTATCGGGAAGGCCGGCTCCACCGGCCTTTCTACCGGACCGCATCTGCACTGGGCGGTCAAAGTGTATGAAGCCCGCCTTGACCCGCTTTCTCTTCTTGAGCTTGAGTTTTAAACTTTAAATCGTCAGCCGGCTCAGGGTTTCAGGTACTTATCCAGCCAGTCCAGGACCGTCTGCCACCACAGCTGGGCATTCAGCGGTTTTTGCACAAAGTGGTCTTCATCAGGGAAGTACAACAACCGGCTGGGTACACCCATCCGCTGCAGAGAAGTGAAAAATTGCAGTCCCTGTTCCAGCGGTACCCGAAAATCGTTGGCGCTGTGCACCACCAGAGTCGGGGTTTTGAAATTCTGCACGTAGTTGCTGGGAGAAAACTTCTGGTACATTTCCGGGTTGCTCCAGGGTGTGCCGCGGTATTCCCATTCTGGGAACCAGAGTTCTTCCGTGGCTCCGTATTCTGAACGGAGGTCAAACACGCCCGAATGGCTGACCAGGCAGTCAAAGATATCAGTCTGTCCGGCTATCCAGTCAATCAGATAACCGCCGTAAGAAGCTCCAGCGGCTCCGAGTTTTTGCGGGTCGATAAAGGGATAATTTTCCCGCAGAAAACTCACGGCTTTGATGATGTCGCGGTAGGGCTTCCCGCCCCAATCACCGCTTATGGAATCAGTGAAATCCTGACCGTAACCGGTGCTACCGTGAAAATTGACCATGGCCACCACGTAGCCGCGAGCAGCAAACATCTGGGCATTCCAGCGGTAGTGAAAATTATCAGACCAGGCATTCTGGGGACCACCGTGGATGAGCATAAGCAGCGGATATTTTTTGTTGGGGTCAAAGAAGGGTGGTTTGAGCAAAAGGCCGTGGACTTTATCGCCTTCTGATTCAAACCAGAAATCTTCGGCCGGGTTCATTTCCAGACCGGCCAGGAGTTCGGCATTAACATCGGTCAAAGGTCTTAATTTTTTGCTGGCAAGGTCCAGAGCAAAAACATCGCTGGGGTGATTCAGGGACTGCTTTAGGGCGTAAATGGTTCGGCCGTCAGGTGAGAGGCGGAGGCTGCTTAAAAAGTGGCCGTCAAGGATTTTTTCCACTTTCCCGGTAGCTACCGTCAGCTTGAAAAGAGCGGTTCGGGCTTTTTCCTCACAGAGAAAATAGATGGCTTTGCTGTCTGGCGACCAGAGGAACTCGCTTAGAGAATAATCCAGGTTTTCGGTCATGTTCCGGAAAGTCTTTTTCTGCCGGTCGTAGAGGATTAGAGCCAGCTTGTCAGCTTCAAAGCCGGGCCTGGCCATGGCTCGGTAGGCTAAATAGCGGCCATCCGGAGAGTACTTCGGGTCTATGTCATTGGCCCGGTTGACGGTCAGCTTTTCCAGCTTCTGGCCATCCGTAGTGGTGAGGAAAATGTCGTTGTTTGTGCCGAGCCCCAGCTTAAACTCTGGGTCCACGTTGCGGACGAAGGCAATTTCTTTTTCTTCTGGCGAAAAACAGAAATCAAGTTCACCACCAAGAGCGATGGGAGGAGTATCGTAATCACCGGGGGTCAGGTCCAGCGGCTGGCCGCCATCCAGGGGAAAGAGAAAAAGATGGCTTCTGGTGCCGTCAAACCAGGTGTTCCAGTGGCGGAAGAGCAGATGGTCGTAGATTCTGGCCTTTACCTTGCTTTTTTCCTGCTCCTCAAACTTTTTCCGGTTAGCCTGAAGGTCAGGCAGCTCAGGGAAAACCGGGCTGGCCACCAGCAGGAATTTTCCGGACCTGGACCAAGCAAAAGAGCTCACACCACCAGGAAAATCAGTTAGCTTACGTGCCTCACCGCCCGAAGCCGGCATAATCCACAACTGAGTTGAACCGCTTCGGCTGGAGATAAAAGCCAGGCTTTTACCGTCAGGTGACCAGCGGGGGAAGAAATCTGCACCGGGTCCAGTGACCAGAGGTTTGATTTCTCCGGTGGCCGTGGACACCTGGTAAATATCGCTCTGACCGCGGTTGGCTTCCAGGTCCATGGTGGTTATGACCAGGGCCAGTTTTTTCCCGCAGGGTGAAAGCTGGGGGTCTGAGATTCTTTTTATTTTGATGAAGTCGTCAAAGGTCAGAGCCTTTTTGCTCTGGCCGGGAAGCGGGTTTAAAATGAGCATAAATCCGAGAATCAGAAAGGCAAATATTCTGAAGTATTTCGGGCGCATAGAACCTCCTTTTTATTTTTGATGTTTAATAAAGGCTTTTTTTCTCCAGGTTTTCATTATAACTTAATTGGCTTTCTGGTTAAAAAAATAAATGGAGATAGAAATAAAAATAAAATCTGGAGGCCAGACCTGAGTTATTCAACAAAAGGCTGGTGCTTCTTTTGCTTTTCTCAGGTATAATTTAAAATAATTTATAAACCGGGATAAAAAAGTAAACTAAAAG
>JBBIRN010000036.1:0-13241 GCA_037441785.1 Candidatus Aminicenantota bacterium
AAAAAATATCCTTTATATTTTGGGGTTTTAGGAGCTTTTTTTCTTCCTTTTTCTGGCGGGAAATTTCCAGCAATTTTTCCAGCTTTTCTCTGGTGGTCAGGTTTTTCTGACTTTCAATGTTCTTCCAGATTTCTTTAACCTGGTCGACTGATGATTGGCGGTTTTTCTTGCGGATAGCCTCTCTGATATCATCTATGTCCATAGTTGACCCCGATTATTCTTTTTTTAAATTTTTTTCCCGTCTTCTCACTTTCAGATTACACCACTGCCCCGCCAACTTCAAGCACTCCGGTCGCTGACCACAGGCTTTTTCATTCACCAAGAAGCTGCAGGAAAACCTGCCGCTGCCGCGGTCGGTTGTCAAAATCCACCAGCACCACCTGCTGCCAGATTCCCAGACGAAGTTTACCATCAACAAAAGGAATGACCAGAGAAGGCCCCAGAAGACTGGCCCGCAGATGAGAAAAGCCGTTAGCGTCACCCCAGCGTTCATCATGATGGTAGCTGCGGCCAGAGGGGATTAATTTTTCCATCAGCTCAGACAGGTCCTTAACCAGGCCTGGTTCGTACTCAATGGTGGTGACTCCAGCGGTTGAGCCCTGGACAAAAACCGTCAGCAGTCCTTGCTGGAGGCCGGAATTTTTTAGCTTTTCCTGCAAATCCCCGGTTAAATCTTTCAGGTCATTAAAACCACGGGTGGAAACCGTGAGGGAATCATTGATAATTTTCATTTTTTTACCTTCAGGCCATCATTAATATGTTTTTAAATATAGCTCAACCCCGCCGCAGTTTCAAAAGAAAGCTTGAAATTATCCGGCTCCTAATTATACTTTTAAAAAACAGAGTAACGAGAAGGTAAAATGGAAACAAAAAATTATCTGGCTTTTGACCTGGGGGCAGAAAGCGGTCGGGCCATGCTCGGTCAGGTTGATGAGCAGGGCTATCTAAAAATTTTTGAATGGCACCGGTTTCCCAACCGTCTGGTCCAGGTCAACGGCCGGCAGCACTGGAACCTCTATTATCTTTTTGAAGAAATCTGCCTGGCTCTGAAAAAAATCAGAAAAGAAGGCATAAACCTTTCCGGGCTGGGCCTTGACACCTGGGGCGTGGACTTTGGCCTGCTGGACCGAAACGGTCATATCCTGACCCTGCCCTACTGTTACCGCGACCGTTCTTTTCCGCCGGCCATGAAAAAATACTTTGAAAATTACCCGGCGGAAAACCTGTACCAGAAGACGGGCATCCAGTTTATGCCCTTTAATTCTTTGTTCCAGCTTTATGCTTATCTGGAAAACAGTCCAGAGATAATCAGGACCGCCCGTCAACTTCTTTTCATGCCCGACCTCTTGAATTACCTGCTCACAGGAGAAAAAGCTTCCGAAATAACCATTGCCTCCACTTCCCAGATGCTGTCGCCTTTTCAGAGAGAGTGGCTGCCTGAGCTCCTGGAAGAAATCGGTCTGGCACCAGATATTCTGCCTCCTTTAAGGCCGACTGGTTCTATCCTGGGCCAGGTTGCTAACTGGCTGGTAGAAGACGGCCTGCCTGCTGTCCCGGTCGTTCAGGTCGCCAGCCACGATACAGCCTCCGCCGTGGCCGCCGCACCCGGCGAAGGTCAGGACTGGGTTTACATCAGCTCCGGTACCTGGTCTCTGGTGGGAGTGGAACTCAAAGAACCAGTGGTCAACCGGGAATCCTTTCTGGCTAATTTTACCAACGAAAGCGGCCTCCACCGGACAATTCGTTTTCTGAAAAACGTCACCGGGCTGTGGATTCTCCAACAGTGCCGGAAAATCTGGTCCAAAAAACAGGATGTCTCTTATGAAAACATTGTGGAGCAGGCGGCTCAGGCTGCGCCCTTCCAGTTCCTGCTGGACCCTGATGCACCTGATTTTCTCAACCCGGAGGACATGCTGGTGGCCATGGGTGCTTACGCCAGGAAAACCAGACAGAAAATGCCCGAAGACCTTGGTTCGGTGGCCAGAAGCGTGCTGGAGAGCTTGGCTCTTAAATACCGGCTGGTTTTAGAAGACCTGGAAAAAATTACCGGCCAGAAATACAACAGAATTCACATCATCGGCGGCGGGGCTAAAAATCAACTGCTTAACCAGTTTACAGCCAGCGCCACGGGTAAGACCGTTTTAGCCGGACCTGAAGAAGCCACCTCTGTGGGCAACATCCTGGTTCAGGCTCTGGCTACCGGTCTTTTAAAAAGCCAGGCTGATATCAGAAGCACCATTAGAAAATCCTTTACCATAAAAGAATTCCGACCCGAAGAGACATCTTCCTGGGACAGGGCTTACTCCAGGTTTCAGGAAATTCTGGCCCGGACCGCCAGGTTGATTTGATAAAGGATAAAACGCTGGTGTTCTGCAGCTTGAATAATGATTTTTAAAGGTCATAAAAATTGCGCCAAAAATTAAATTCCGCTGGAAAGAAAAATTGGTCAGGAAGAAAGTCAGGAGTGATAAATGTGAGAGCCGTGGAGGAAATCACTTTTCTCAACTTCAGAGCGGGCTGTTATCTCTGAAAAAAAGAAGGAAATCAAAAAGGCAGCGCGGGCTGGTAAAAGATTCATACTTGACAAACAGAGTTTCAAATTATAAAAAGTTTACTATTAAGGAGGGTTGAAGATGGAGCAGGCTACAGTAGAAAAAAGATACCTGGAAGCAAAAGAAAAGTACCAGGAAATTGGCGTCAACGTGGACGAAGCCCTGAATAAATTAGCCAGTTTTTCTCTTTCTTTGCACTGCTGGCAGGGCGATGATGTGCACGGGTTTGAGAGGAACGCTACTTCCTTATCTGATTCAGGTCTTCAGGTCACAGGCAGCTATCCTGGCCGGGCGCGAAACGTTCAGGAATTAAGACAGGACCTGGAAAAAGCTTTTTCTCTGATTCCTGGCCGCCATCGTCTAAACCTGCATGCCATTTACGGCGAATTTAACGGCCCGGTCGAAAGAAACGAATACGAACCTGAGCATTTTCGGGGCTGGGTGGAATGGGCTAAAGCTCACGAGCTTAAACTTGACTTTAACGCTACCTGCTTTGCCCATCCGAAAGCCAGTGATGGTTTGACTCTCAGTCACCCGAAAAAAGAAATACGTAAGTTCTGGGTAGAACACGTCAAATGCTGCCGGAAAATTGCCGCCTATTTTGGCCGGGAACAGAAAGCCTACTCCATCCACAACCTCTGGATCCCTGATGGACTCAAGGACCTGCCTTCTGACCGCTGGTTATACCGCCACATTCTTTACCAATCGCTGGAAGAAATTTTTGAACTGGATTTCAGCCAGACGCAGCTGAAAGATTCGCTGGAAAGCAAGCTCTTTGGTATTGGCAGCGAAGCATTTGTGGTTGGCTCCCACGAGTTCTACCTTAGCTACGCTATAAAAAAAGGCAAAATGGTCTGCCTGGACCTGGGCCATTTTCACCCTACGGAGCTGGTAGCGGATAAACTTTCAGCCATCCTGCAGGTCTCAGACGAAATTCTGCTGCACCTGAGTCGTGGTCTACGCTGGGATAGCGACCACGTGGTCATTCTGAATGAGGAAATTGAAACCCTGGCTGAAGAAATTGTAAACCTGCCCAACCCGGAAAAAGTACATCTGGCTCTTGATTACTTTGATGCTTCTCTCAATCGGGTGGGAGCCTGGGTTCTGGGAGCCAGAGCCGTGCTGCGCGGGCTGCTGCGGGCGCTGCTTCTACCCTGGGCCAGGATTAAGGAAGCTGAGCTTCAGGGGGATAACCTGGCCAAGCTAGCCTGGAGACAAATGGCCAGGGACCTGCCGGTGGGCGCCATTTGGGACTATTACTGTCTGAAAAATAACGTCACGGATGAAAAATCCTGGCTGCCAGAAATAAAATCCTACGAAATTTCGGTTCTCAGAAACCGCGATTAATTCGTCGGACTCAACCTGTATTTGACTTAAAGCTTTTTTTAAAGCTAAACTATGCTCGGCGTAGGCCATGATGGACAAAGACCTGGTAAAGGAATTAACTGCTCAGGAAGAAAGAGTTGACCCCCAGGCTTTCTCCAAAGTAAAAGACTTAATTCTGACTCTGGCCAACACCATCTCGGCCCTGAAAATATTTCCCAAACACCACGCCTCTGCCGTTAACTTCAAAAAAGAATTTATCAACAAACTAAAAAACTTTCTTGACGAATACCAGCAGCTGGAGCTGGAAATCAGTGAGTTTGCCTTCTTCTACAAAGGAAAACTGGTCTACCAGGATGAAGTCTCCAGTAAAAGCCTGCCCTTTTTCTTCTACAAAGATGGGTTGAGAATGCTGGCCTTATACCAAGGAATGAGCGAAGAGGAAATCCAGGATTTTCTGGAGCTGGTCAGAACCGAGTCGGCCAAACCAGCTGAAGAATCTGATATAGTTAACGCCCTCTGGCTTAAAGACCTACCCAACGTACAGTACTACGCGCCGGAAGAATTTCTGGAAAACAGAATACTGGAAGAAAGGTCTGAAACGCTGGCTCGCAAAGGGCTAAAAATAATTCCTCAGGAGTTAAGCAACCGGGTCATAAACATCCAGGTAGACCGCAACCAGCTTTTCAGTGGTCAGGTAGAATTACAAGCAGAAGACCGGGAAGCTCTGTCCTCTTTTCAGGCTGAAGAACAGGCTGAACTTCCAGAAAACTGGCAGCAGCCCTTTGAGTTCTCCGGCGAAGAAGTGCTGCAAGAGGCCATTCAGGCAGAACATCCTGAAAAAACCGAAAAAAAAGAAATTCTACCTCCGTTTGAATCTTCCTCGCTTTTTCTAAAAGTAAAACTGGACCAGAAGGACCTGGAGCAGCTCAATCAATTGATAGAAAAAAACAGAAAGCTCTCGCCCGAGGAAGAATTCATCAACCTGATGGTGGAAATTCTGGCCCTGGAGCAGGACCTGCAGCAATTCCAGGTTAACCTGGACATCTTGCACGATTTTTACCTGGAAAACATCAAAAACGGCCGTTTTGTCGTTCCCGTGCTGATTAGTGATAAGCTGAAAAAATTTAAAGAATTGATAAACTCTGGCAGCCCGGACAAGAACCGTTTGATAGAGGAATTTCTGGAGAAAACCTCGGACCTGAAGATTCTGGATGAAATCGCTCGCCTGGTAGAAAGCCAGGCCGAGCTTAACCTGGAAGCTCTGTTTAACTACCTGGTCCAATTTGGTGATAAAGCCCTAACCTTCATGGCTGAACTTTACGAAAAAATTGAGGATGAAGAATTCCGCCGTCGGATGAAGGAGTTCCTGGCTGAAAAAATCCAGGCCTCACCCCAGATGGTTGTCCAGCTGGCTGATGACCAGCGGCCGAAGCTAACAGAATTAATCATAGAACTCATGCGGCAACAACCAGCTCAGAAAATCATACCCGCTTTCAGCCATTTTCTGACTTTTTCCAGCCGGGATTTAAAATTAAAAGCCGTGGAAGCCCTTGGTGCTTTCAACGATGAGCTGGCCAGCCGCCTACTGTTTGGTTTTCTCAACGACTCCGACCCGGAAGTGAGGATTAAAGCCACCAGTTCCATAAAATCTCTCAGCGACACCACCCGGCTGAACCAGCTGATGAAAGAAGTTTTTACCAGCAAATTCAGGAAAAAGAGCCTGGAAGAAAAAAAGGCCCTTTTTGAATTTCTCGGCCGCACCAGGCAACCTGAAGCTCTGGCTTTTTTGAAAAAAATCTTCTTGAAAAAAGCGCCCTGGCCGCATGTCACCGAGCTCAGAATATGTGCCGTCGCCGGGCTGGCGGCCATGGGTACCCAAGAAGCCATTAACCTCCTGCGCCGTGGAGAAAATTTCTTCAACCGGCGGGTGCGCCAGGCAGCAGTAGAAGCTCTGGTGGCCCTTAGCCGCCAAAAAACTTAGGAACGTTAAATGAACGATAGCCAGATGGAAAAAGAAAGAAAAGACACCGGGCCTTTGCTTCACAAGCAGGCCATTAATTTCCTCATCCGGTTTTACATCCTGCTTAAAATACTCAAGCTGTATGCTGAAAACAATGAACTGATTGAAGAACAGACCAAGCTTCTGTTTGAAGAATTCCAGAAGCTCAAAGAACTGACCGAAGAGATTACTTTTCGTATCAGGCAGGAATCCATCTTCTTCAACCAGACCAGGTTAAAATTTTCCCTGGCCAATTATCCTATCTTCAAAGCCCTGCTGGAAGAATTCAGGAAAAAAGAAATCGGCCAGATAAGCCTCTCTCCAGACCTTGAACCTCAGGCCCTAAAAGAAGCCATTGCCATTATCGGGCAGAGAAAAACGGGAGCCACTCCCTTTGAAGAAATCGTGGCCGAGTTAAACCAGAGGAATATCTCCGGGCTGAGCTTAGAAAAGCTTCAGGCCAGTGAAAAGCCGGTTTCGCCGGAAAAAACTTCCGCCCGCTTGTTTTTCCTGAGCATCCTGCACCTGAGAGAAATTACTGAAAGAAATCAGGAAAACGAGAAAATCAGGTTGAACACCACCCGGCGTTTGATCCAGTCCATCTTTAACCACATGGTGGACAATGAATCATTTCTCGTCGGCCTGACCAACATCAAAAATTACGATGAATACACCCTCAACCATTCCGTCAACGTCAGCCTGCTGGCCGTGGCTTTAGGCCGGAGGCTGGGACTCTCCAGAGCTGAACTGGTGGACCTGGGCCTGGCCGCTTTCTTCCACGACCTGGGTAAAACCGAAACCCCGCTGGAAATACTCAACAAACCTGGCCAGCTGAACGAGGAAGAAAGAAAAATCATGGAACTGCACCCGCATCAGGGCGCAGAAAAACTCGTTCGCCTGAAAGAATTTAGAAGATTACCCATAAGCGCCATCCATGTGGCCATGGAACACCACGTGAAAGAAGATATGACCGGCTATCCCAGGTTCAAGATGAAAAATGACCTCAACCTTTACAGCCGGATCGTCAAGGTTTGCGACTTCTTTGATGCCATAACCACCAAAAGAGTCTACCGCAAAAAAGCCTTCACCAGAAGTGAAGCTTTGAGTTTGATGCTGGAACATATCGGGACAGAATTCAACCCCGTCATCCTGAAAACTTTTGTCCAGATGATGGGCATCTTTCCAGTAGGTACTCTGGTTCTGCTCAACACCGGAGAAATTGGACTGGTAGTGGAAACCAACCAGGAAACCCGCTTTCTCCTGAGACCAAAAGTGAAAATAATAGTTGACAGCCAGGGCCAGAAAGTAGACGGCGAGGTGGTGGACCTCACAGAAACAGACCCGGAAACAAAAAGGTTCAAGCGGACGATTGTCAAAGAAATAAACCCGGAGCAGTACGGACTGAACCCGGCCGATTATTTCCTGGTTCAGGCTACAGACTAAGTAAGAAAATGAAATAAAAAATGAAGCCAAAGAATTTGGCTCTTAAAAAGCAAGTCAAGACCTGGAGAGATAAAAAGCCATGATTTACCCGCCGCATGATTTAAAGGTTGAATACCTCAAAGAACCGGAAACCCTTGACCTTC
This sequence comes from Candidatus Aminicenantota bacterium, assembly GCA_037441785.1. Classification (GTDB taxonomy): domain Bacteria; phylum Acidobacteriota; class Aminicenantia; order Aminicenantales; family Saccharicenantaceae; genus Saccharicenans. The sequence continues at coordinate 7,464 of JBBIRN010000036.1, forward strand.
CCCGGCCAAGATTTTCCTGGAAATTAAAAAGCGACCGCCGCGGAGATGGCCAGAGCGCTTACCAAATTATCGTCTCTTTGGAAAAAGAAATCTGCGAAAAAGAAATCGGAGATTTTTGGGATAGCGGAAAGGTTCGGGGCAACAGTTCCATTCAAATCCCCTACCTGGGCGAAGAACTGCTCAGCTGTCAGGTTTACTACTGGCGTGTTCGCTGGTGGAACCAGCGGGACGAAGCCAGCCCCTTCAGCGAAATTGCCACTTTTAAAACTGGTTTTATGGGGACTTCTAAGTTTAAATCCAGCTGGATCAGCCTGCCTTAACCAGAACATTTTCTGGCGGAAAAGACTGTTCTTCTGGGTGAAGAAGAGCCGGAAAATGTTCACTACAAAGCTATCTACTTGAGAAAAGAATTCCGGGGCCGGGGCCGGGCCAGCCGGGCTACCATCTACATCTGCGGGCTCGGACATTATGTGCTTTACCTTAACGGCCAGAGAATAGGTCAAAAGGTCTTAGACCCGGTCTGGTCAGATTACCACCAGGTTGCTTATTATTCAGCCTATGAAGTCTCAGACCTCATCCAGGAAAGAAACGCCCTCGGAGTTATCCTGGGCAACGGTCGTTACCTTAAAAAATACGGCTACGACCAGCCCCGGCTGGCTCTGAGGCTGGAAATCTACTACGAAAACGGTGGTTTTGAAATCATCTCTTCTGATGAAAGCTGGAGGGCCAGCCATGGGGCCATTCAGGAAAATGGGCTTTATTATGGCGAAGATTACGATGCTCGCCTGGAAATGCCCGGCTGGAACCTTCCGGGCTTTGATGACAGCAGCTGGAAAAAAGCTATCGCTCTGAGCGGTGGACCGGCGGTCCTGGCCGGTGAAAACCTTCCCCCAGTAGCTGTTACAGAAATCATAACACCAGTCCAGATAAATCAACTGGCCGCGGATAAATACCTTTTTGATTTCGGACAGAACATCTCAGGCTGGGCCCAGCTTAAGGTCAGAGGTCCGGCCGGCACCACGGTTGCCCTGCGCTACGGAGAGTTAGTGGACCAGAACGGCCATCTGAACAATGCCACCAACGACCGGGCTCGAGCCACAGACACCTGCGTTTTAAGAGGAGAAGGGGTGGAAACATACGAGCCTTCCTTCACCTATCATGGTTTCAGGTACGTGGAAGTAAGCGGCCTGCCTGAGCCACCCGGGGAAAACACCCTGCAGGCCTGTTTTGTTCATCTGAAAGCCGAGAGAGCAGGTGATTTTGAGTGCTCAGAACCATTACTCAACCAGATTCATCAGATGGTGTTAAGGACCCAGCGGGCTAATCTTATGAGCATACCAACAGACTGTCCTCAAAGGGATGAAAGACACGGCTGGCTGGCCGATGCCTGGGTCACAGCTGAGGCTTCCTCTTTTAACTTTGACCTGGCCGCTTTTTACCAGCATTTTCTGAACCTCATCCGGCGGGCTCAGATGGAGGACGGCAGCCTGCCCGATTTTGTGCCGCCCTACAACAAAAAGACTTACCCCGCTGACCCGGCCTGGAGCTCAGCTTATCTGCAACTGTGCTGGCACATGTATCAATTTTATGGCGACCGCGATGTTTTGCGAAAACATTTTCAGGGACTGAAAAAGTACGTTGATTTTTTACGTAAAAAAGCTACTGGAAACTTACAGCTGGCCAGCGGGAAGTACGGAGACTGGTGTCAGCCGGGGGCTATGGTGCCCAAAAAGACACCTCTGGAACTGGTGACCAGTGCCTTTTATTACCGCGACGTGCAGTTGTTTTCGGAAATCTGTCAGCTTGTCGGCCGTCAGGAAGAAGCTCAGGAATACCGGGAACTAGCCAGACAAATCAAAAATGCCTTTAACCAGTACTTCCTGGAAGAGAATCAATACAAAGCCCTGCGCCAGAGCCTGGTAGACCGGCTGCCGGACCAGACCGCTAACCTTCTACCCCTGGCTTTTGACCTGGTTCCGGAAGAAGCCAGGGAAAAAGTCTGGAAAAGTTTATGTTACTCAGTTGAAGTCCTCCATGACCGGCATCTGGACACAGGCCTGCTGGGCACCCGTTACCTCTTTGAAGTGCTGGATAAATTCCACCGTTCTGACCTGGCTCTGGATGTTATCCTGCAGGAAAGTTACCCGGGCTGGGGCTACATGATTAAAGAAGGCGCTACTACTCTCTGGGAAAGATGGGAAAAACTCACCGGCCGGGGCATGAACTCGCACAACCACGTGATGTTCGGCAGTGTGGAAGCCTGGTTCTACAAAACTCTGGCAGGTCTTTACCTGATGGAACCTGGCTGGCAGACCTTCAGGGTTAAGCCTTACGTTGAAGGAAAAGTTAGCTGGGCCCGGGCCGAGTATGAAACGCCGTTCGGTAAAGCAGCTGTTTACTGGAAAAAAGAACAGGATGAATACCAGCTTAAGTTAAGCGTCCCCGCCGGAACGAGAGCTAAAGTTTATTTTCCCAGGCTGTGGGCAAAAGCGGTTATTGAAGAATCACAGATTTTGCTCTGGGATGGCCAGGATTTCCTGCTGCCAGAGAATAAGTCGGAAATTAGCCTGGCGGAGAAAGAAAAAGAACTGGTTTTCTGGGTTGAGTCCGGAAACTACCATTTCTGGATGAAACCGGCCGGAGCTAAGACTTAAGAAATCTTTTGAAAGTCCGGGCTACCTGAGCATAAGCTTCAATGGTTCTTTTTACTTCTTCTGGCGTATGAGCAGTGGACAGACAGCCGCCACCATGGACCACATGCACACCGTGAAGCAAAAGAGCCAGCTTCAGAGCTTCTTCTCTGAGCAAGACATCCGAGCGGTCAGGGTTCCAGACGTCTTCTGGATATCTGTAGTCAAACTCTTTTTTCGGGAAATTAACCATAAAAAACGAGCTGAAACCAACCACCTCATTTGGCCGTCCGGTGCAAACCACACGTAACCCTTCTTCCTGGAAAGCTTTTTCCACCCCCTGACGCAGCTCTTCCGCCAGCCTGCCAATCCGGGGATAAATCTTACTTTCGTTTTTCTCTAAATAATCAAGCATCACCAGACCGGCCCGCAGGTATTCTTCGTGGGCTGAGAAAGTGCCACCTTCAAACAGAACCCGGCCATCTTTTCCTGCTTTTTCGCAGCCCTCCATGATTTTACGACGGCCAACCACGGCCGCCACCGCCTGCCCCCCGCCTATTAACTTACCAAAAAGAGAAAGGTCCGGCGAAAGGCCGTAAAGCTTCTGCAACCCCGTGGCCGCAAAACGGAAACCGGAAATAATCTCGTCAAAAATCAGCACCACACCGTAGCGGTCACAGAGGTCCCGGGCAGTTTCTAAGTATTCCCTGGAACTGAAAAGAAAGCCGCCCACTCCGATAAACGGTTCCACTATGAAACAGGCCAACCGGGAACCATACTTTTTAAACTTCTCCACCAGTTGTTCGGTATCGTTGAACCTGGTGATGATAATTTTCTGGCTGAATTCTGGCGGCAAACCGGCTGAATCCGGCAGGTTAAAGCCCCGTCCTGGGTGGTACTTAACGCCCTTCAAAAGATAAGGAGAGGAGCCATGCCAGCCACCGCCCACCTTCAGAACATAGTCCCGACCGGTATAACCCATGGCCAACATCACGGCAAAAGTACTGGCCAGAGTGCCGGAGGTGGTAAACCTGATTCTCAGGCCGGACTCTTCCAGGCGACTAAGAATTTTTTCCGCCAGCTCCAGCTGGACTGAACCTTCAAAGCCAGTATGAAAAGTGCCACGCCTGACATAGGGCAACAATTTCTTCCTGATGAGTTCCGGGTTGTGGCCCAGGATGTTAGCATAATGTCCCTGCCAGTAATCAACATACCGGTTGCCATCAGCATCTTCCACTGTGCTGCCGCTGGCTGACGTCAGGAAAAAGGGATAGGGCTTCCACAGCCTCAGGGTATGACTTCCGCCCCTGACCATCACCTGCGAGGCCCGCTGAAAAAGCTCATAGCTTTTCCTGGTCTTTTTCCGGTATTCCTTTTCCAGAAAAGCAAATAATTTTTTCATTTTACAAATTCTTTTATTTAGCGTATCATAAAAGGGAAATTTAAGCCTAATCTCCCGCCGTTGTCAATGAAAAACGGGAAATTAAGCGAGAACAGACTTGAAATTTTGCCTAATCTATACTAAACTTATAAGAAATGTAGGATTTTTAAATAAGCCAAAACAAAGGAGAGTAAAAATGGTTTTGCTAAATCAAGAAGTCAGAGACTTCGCCCAGAAAAAATTTGAGGCCGAGCTGATTAACCCGGTCAACCTGGTCTTTTTCCTGAGAGAAAAAAGCTCGCTAATTGTGCCCGGCCAGCCGGCAGAGGAAGAATGCACCTACTGCCCGGAGACAAAACAGCTGCTGGAAGAACTTTCCGGTTTGTCCGATAAAATCAAACTGACGGTGTATGACATAGACAAAGAGCCAGCTCGGGCAGCCGAGTTCCAGATAGACAAAGTCCCGGCCATCGTGGTCATGGGTGAAAAAGACTCTGGCATCCGGTTTTTCGGCATACCTTCTGGCTACGAATTCATGAGCCTGCTGGAAGCTATGGTGGATGTCAGCCGGGGAGAAACTGAACTCTCAGAACAAACCAAAGAAGCCCTGAAAAAGCTGGACAAAGAAGTCAACATTCAGGTTTTTGTCACACCTACCTGCCCCTACTGTCCGATGGCTGTGCGTCTGGCCCACCAGATGTCTCTGGAATCTCCGCTGGTCAAAGGAGCCATGGTAGAAGCTACCGAATTTCCAGACCTGGCTCAAAAATATGAAGTTTACGGTGTTCCCAAGACCATCTTTAATGACAGCGTTTCCCTTGAAGGAGCGGTGCCAGAGGAAATGTTCCTGGAACATCTGCTGAAAGCAGCCGGGGTCAAGAACTGAACCGACCCCCCACCTTGCCAGTTAACCAATTAAATTTCAACAGCTTAAAAAATATTTTGCTCTGTTTAAATTGACAGTTGGAGCTCTGATGTTATAATAATCAGAGTAATGACGCTGTTAAAAAAAGGTAAACGTCGGAAAAAAGTTATCGTGGTGGGGCTGGACGGTGTCCCCCATTCCATGCTCCTGGACCTGGCCAAAAGCGGGGTTATGAGCACGGTCGGCCGCCTGATTGATTCAGGCAAGCTCCACCGGATGAAAGCCAGCCTGCCGGAAATTTCGGCGGTTTCCTGGACCAACTTCATGACCGGGGCCAACCCCGGTACTCATGGCATCTTTGGTTTTACTGATTTCAAACCCGGTTCCTACGAGCTCAGAATTCCTAACTTCCTGGACGTTAAGGTGGACACCCTGTGGGATACTCTTGGTCACAAAGGGCTGAAAAGTATTGTCATCAACCAGCCTTCCACCTACCCGGCCCGTCGGATAAACGGGGTGATGATTTCCGGCTTTGTGGCCATAGACCTCAGCCGCTCGGTCTTTCCCCAGAGCTACTTTCCCGAGCTGGAAAAAATGGGCTACCAGATTGATGTGGACACAGCCAAGGTCATAGACAACCCTTCCCTGCTCTGGCAGGAATTAGCTAAAAGCCTGGCCAGCCATCAGAAGGCTCTGAATTATTTCTGGGAGCAGGACTGGGACTTTTTTGAGTTCGTCATCACCGGTACTGACCGCCTCCATCACTTTCTCTGGTCCGCTTATGAAGATAAATCCCATCCCTACCACCAGGCCTTTCTGGATTTTTACCAGCAGATTGACCGCATAATCCTAAAAATCCTTAACTCCATGAAAAAAATGGAAGAGGAAGAGGATTTCTTTTT
>JBBIRN010000037.1:0-6730 GCA_037441785.1 Candidatus Aminicenantota bacterium
TGGAGCTTGTATTTATGTTTCCAGAGATAAAATTCAGCCTGAAATAAGGCTTTTTGCTTTTCCTGATTAAAAGAGTGTGCTTATTTGTGTTGCAAAGGATTTCTCTAAAAAACTATGGTTTTGGCCGGGCTTATTTTTGGGGACCAATTTTGCCGGAATCAAGGTTAGGAATTTAGCCTTTTTGGTTTTAAACAAAAAGACCTGGCACAGCCGGGGTATTACATTTAAAAGACAGGGTTTATCTGGTATAATATCAGCTAAACGAAGGGATAAACTTCAATGTGTGGAGTTATAGGTATCTGGTCTAACCGAGAAGTTTTCCACGACCTTTATCAGGGGTTGCTGTCCATTCAGCACCGCGGCCAGGATGCAGCCGGTATCATCACCTATGATGGTCGGTTCCACGAGAAGAAGGGCAGCGGGCTGGTGATGGACATCTTCGGTCCACAGGAAGCCGCCCAGCTCAAGGGACAGATTGGCATCGGCCACACCCGTTATCCCACGGTTGGTGGTGGCGGCCATGAGGATGCGCAGCCTTTTATGGTCAACACGCCTTTTGGCATTGTGCTGGCACATAACGGCAATGTGGTTAACTACCGACAGCTGAAAAAAGAACTTTTTGAAAAGAATCAGCGCCTGCTTAATTCAGATTGCGATGCGGAAGTTATTCTTAATGTTTTTGCTCAGGAACTGGAAGACCTCAGAGTTAAAAACCTCAGTCCGGAAAACGTCTTCAAAGCTGTAGCCGGTGTCTACCGCCGGGTTAAAGGCAGCTACGCCACCGTAGCTTACATTGCGGAACAGGGAATGGTGGCTTTCCGCGACCCTTACGGCATTAAACCACTCAGTTTTGGCCGGCGCCGCGATGGCCTGCTGCCTTCCTACGCTTTTGCCTCAGAAACAGTCAGCCTGAACCTGATGGGTTTTGATGAAATAGAACACATCGGAGCCGGGGAAGCAATTTTTATAGACCGGAACCGTCAGCTTCACCGGAAAAGGATTCTGAAGAAAAAACACACTCCCTGTCTTTTTGAGTGGGTTTATTTTGCCCGTCCGGATTCGGTCATTGACGGTGTGAATGTTTATAAAAGCCGGGTTAACCTGGGCCGCCTGCTGGCTGGAGAGATAAAGAAAAAAAACCTGGAAATTGATGTTGTGGTTCCGGTGCCTGATTCAGCCCGGGATGCAGCCATTGAAATTGCCCGGCGGCTGAAGTTGAAATACAGCGAAGCTCTGGTCAAAAACCGCTACATCGGCCGGACTTTCATCATGCCGGCTGAAGCTAAGAGGCAGAGCTCGGTGCGGCAGAAGCTGAACCCCATCTGTTCGGAAATAAAGGGGAAAAAAGTGCTGCTGGTGGATGATAGCATCGTCCGCGGAAATACTTCGCGGGCCATCGTGGAGATGGTCAGAGAATGCGGGGCCGAAAAAGTCTACTTTGCTTCTTATTCTCCCCCGTTACGTTATCCCTGTGTTTACGGTATTGACATGCAGACCAAAACGGAGTTTGTCGCCAGAGATGCGGACGAAGAGCTGGTAGCCAGAAGAATCGGCGCAGACCAAGTTATCTACCAGACGCTGGAAAACCTGAAAAAAGCCATCCGCCTGGAAAATCCTAAGCTGAGGTATTTCTGTGCTGCCTGTTTTGACGGGAATTATCCTACCGGCGATATAACCTCGGATATTCTAAAGACGATTGAGGAAGAAAGAAAATCAGTTCAGGAAAGCCAGCTGGAGCTTGATATTACCCGCTCCAGGTGAACAAGGTCAGGGTAATTATAGAGCTGTTTTATGAGATTGTTTCTCGCCAGTAGTTTAAGAGGTCAAGTAAGGATTGCTTAAGAATTATCTGCGGCTTCCAGCCGGTCGCTTTAGCTATTTTTGAAATATCAGCCAAGAGAATCGGGGGTTCCAGAAATCTGGGGGATGAGTCCTCATCTGTTTCTATTACCAGCCTGGCCCTGGTCAGGCTGACCATCAGGTCTATCAGCTCGCTTTTGGACCGGGCCTGGCCTGAACCCAGGTTGTAAGCTTCACCAGCTTCACCTTTTTCTGCTAACCACCAGAGAGCCCGCACCGCATCTCTGACGTCAGTATAATCTCTCTTGGATTCAGCCTTAGATATTTTGATGACCGGTGGACTTTTCTTATTTTCCACTTCGGCTATCCGCCTGGCCACCCGGGAGATAAAATAAAAATCTGGTTGTCTCGGACCAAGGAGGTCAAACAACCGCACCCTTATGATTTTCAGGTCATGGAGCTTGAAATACTGGAAGCCAAGCAAGTCCTGGGCTGCCTTGCTCACGGCCAGCGGGCTGAGGGGACGGAAGGCGGCTGTTTCTTTAATGGGTAGCTCATTGGAATAAACCAGCCCGTAGATTTCAGCTGAAGAAGCAATAATAATTACGGGGTTTAGCCGGCTTTTCCTGACTGCTTCTAATAGGTTCAGTGTTCCCAGCAGGTTTACCTTAATAGCCTGTTCCGGCTGTTCTGCTGAAGACAAACTGGAGCTAAACCCGGCCAGGTGGAAAATAAGTTCCGGAGCAGATTCACCTATAACCCGGGCTAAAGATTCTGGGTCCAGGAGGTCTCCGAAATGTAAAAATGGCCGGAATGATTCTGGAAAACGGTCAGGGGAAACCCCGGGTCTGATAAGGCCATGGATTTCCGCCTTCTTAATGTTGGACCGAAGATAATCAGCTAAATGGCTTCCCACAAATCCAGAGAAGCCGGTTATCAAAACGCGCATTTATGTTTCCTAGTGTTATAAGCGCTTTTTTATGCTCTTGTTGTTTTATAGCCATTTTTTATCGTTATGTCAAATAACCGGGGTGCGGATAAGATAATCGCCGAATAAAAAAACCTGTGCTGTTGCCTGCCGGACCGGGGTTGGACGGCCGAGCGTTACCAGACTCTATTTCTAAAAGCCGAATTTTCCCAGAAGGTCAGTGGACTGACTGATGTTGCCCAGCCGGAGAGAAAACTTGAACTGGGTATCGGGTTTCGTCCGGTAATAATACATCCTGAGGTCCAGGACGAAATCAAGGCACTGGTAATGATAGACGGCTGAGACTCCGGTAAAAATTTGTTTTTTTCTTTCCAGGTCTCTCTGCATTTCAATTTTTAGGTCCAGTTTTTCTGGCCAGCGAAAACCGGCCTGAAACCCGGCCTGGTTACTCCAGAAAACACTGTCCGGGCCGAGCAGATAATAACTTTTTGACCAGTTCAGGCTGAAAAATAGGTTATCCTCTGGCTGGCCGTAGATGGGACTCAGCCGGATACTGTAAAAATTTTTTTCATAGGTGTTGTAATCAGCGGAGAAGTCCAGCTTGAATTTACCTGCTGGGTAAAAGCGGAACAAGAAATTTATCGGGGAATAATGGCGGTCAAGCTGCGTGGGATAGTAACGTCTGATTTCACTCGTCGGGGGGTCAAAGTAATAGGTTTGAGAAATACCGATGGTCAGGATTTGCCTGGGCGAAGCCTCGGTTCTGATGATGAAATCTTGATTAAGCCCGTAAACGACCTGGTTGTTTCTTATGAAACCAAAAGGAGAAATTATGCGGCTGGCCTGGTCAGCCGAAAGAGGGCTCTCGTAAGAATATTTTAAAAATGGCTCTATCACGTGTTTTAGGTATGGTTCATGGCCGCGGAAGTAGATTTTATAGAAACTCGGTCCTTCCAGACTGCCGTCAAATTTTTTCTGGCCGACCAGCAGGGGTTGGTCCACCCGGGTGGTGGTACCTGGCGCGTAGGTCTGAAAATAGTAAGTCAGATTACCGCCCGCCGATAAATTAAGAGTGAGCCAGGGAAAAGGAATAAGAGGCAAGCTCAGCAGAGGCCGGAAAAAAAGCTGAGCATTCCGGTAAGAAGTTGTAGTTTGATCATAACGGGTGTAAGAGTAGGACTGGTTGAGGTAACCGGATTGCCAGGAAAGAAAAAAAGAACGAAAAATCTTTAGCCGGAAAAGGTTGAAGGCAAGCTGAGGCCAGTAGGAAGAGACCGAACTCTGGCCAGTTTGCGGGAAATAGGTTTCAAAACGAGAGGTCCGCAGGTTGAAGCTGAATAAGGACCAGCTTTTGCTTAAGCTTAACGATTGAGAACGGTTAGCGGAAATCCCGTAACTGAAGTTACTCTCAAATTCTCTGAGAAAGTTAAAACTGCTGGCATAATTTATCTCGCCATCCAGCCGCCAGCCACCGGGCAGTAGTTGTTGATGCTGCCAGCGGAGCAGGTGAGCGTGCCTCGGGAGGTCTTCTGGGTGGCTGTGGTTAAAAAAACGGAAATAGTAGAAGGAAGCCTCTCCTTTAGTATCTCTTCCCAGCAGGTAGCGAAATTCTGTCCCGGCTCCTGCTCCCTGATGGCCGTAAAAATCGGCTGTTATGGTGGCGTCCAGGTTTGGAGCCATGGCCCAGTAAAAGCTTTCGCTGAAGAATACACCTTTAACCCGGGTAAAGCCTACTTTGGGAAACAGGAACCCGGTGGCTCTTTCTTTGAGCGGATAACGCAGGTAGGGCAGGTAGAAAACAGGGACTTTTTTAATTTTGAACACGGCTTCTTTTATGGTTATAAAATCGTCGGGTTTCAGGCTGGCCTGAGAAACGGAGAAGCTCCAGCGGGGCACGGGCTGGGTACAATTGGTCAGCCAGGCCTGTTTCATCTCGTAGAGCTCGCCCGCTTTTTTGACCAGGCTTTTGGCTCCGAACAACAAATTAGGCCGCGCGATGCTCTGGACCTGCTCCATCTGGCCCTGGCGGGTTTTTAAGTTGTAGATTAAACGGTCACAGGAAATAATTTCCGAGGGCAGCTGAAGGGTCACATGACCGCTGGCCACAATTTCATAGCTGACAGTGTTGAGCTGAATTTCCTCAGCCAGCAGGGTCAGGTCCCGGAAATGGAGCTCCACCTCGCCCGAAGCCAGAACCGTGTCTCCCTTTTTTTCCTGGACCCGGGCAAAAAGTTTGATTGGTTCGGTCAGTTCCTGCGGGGGTTCCGAAGTTGTTTGGTCTGTTTTCTGAGCGAACAAACAGGTGGAAAAAAGGAAGAAACAGAGTAGAGCCCGAAAGCAGAAGAGTCTGGCCGATGATAAAGTCCCCGGGAAAACAGGTCCAGAACAGATTTTTTCCATCAGCAATTAAATATATAATATAGAAGCCGGGGTAAGTAAACCAGTAATAAAATTATCAGGGAACATCAGAAATTGCTTGAACCTGGCCTAAGGTTTATATTATAAATTAAAATTCATGGTAGCTGACTGATGGAAACCAGAAAAAAAATTCTTCTCTTCTTCACCATCCTGATTCTGTGGCCATCGGTCATGGGTCTGGCGGAAACCTGGAAGGCTAGGGAAATGAGGCTGGCCTGGGAAAGAGCAGCCTGGAAGATAGGGCCCTTTCGTCTGCAACCGGCCATTTTGCTAAGGGATGTCGGGTATGATTCCAACATTTATTATCACCCGGAGGCTGTTTCCGACTTCTGGCTGACGGCTGGCCCGGCTTTTAATTTTTATTTTATGGTAAAAAAGAGGCTTATTGTCCATCTTTATGAATCACCTCAGTATGTTTTCTTTTGGAAAACCAAAAGAGAAAGAACCTGGAATAACTATTTAAACGGAGATGTTTCGCTCAGCTTTAACAAGATTTTGTTTACCTTTGGCGGAAGCTACAACAACGCACGGGAGAGATGGAATTACGAAATTGACATCAGACCCAGAAGAAAAGAAAAGGGGGTGTTTGCCGCTCTGCTCTACCAGAAATCTTCCCGGGTGTCGTTTGAGGGCCGGATAAGGCGCGTTGATTACGATTATGAAAGCATTGAGTACAACGGAGTTAACATCGGAGAAAGACTAAGTCATCGGGAAGATTATCTCTCGGGACGTGTTTATTATGGCTTGAACCCGCGGATTCGTTATTTCCTGGAAGGAGAACTCGGTCGGTTTGATTTTAAAAATCCAACCAGCGGTGGTGATTCCCGCAGCCAGAGTCTTTACACCGGGTTTGAATTTTCCTCCACCGGCCGTATCCGGGGGCAGATAAGAATCGGTTATAAAAAGTTTGATACTCTGAACTCTGACCTGCCTGATTTTAAAGGCCTGGTGGGAGAAAGCTCCGTCAACCTGATTCTGGGAAAACTACTCACCCTCCGCGGTGCCTACAGAAGAGATGTCAACTTTTCCATCTGGTCCAGGAGTGCTTATTATGTGGAACAATCCTGGTCCGCTGGTCCGTCAATTTACGTCTTCAGGCGAAAATTCCGGCTTGATTATACCTACAGCCACACGAAAGACAATTATCCCGTACCGGAATACCCCGGAGCAGAATTAAGAAAAGATAATTACGCTTTAAATTCAGTAGCCGTTTATTATAGAATAGCAAAAACAGTGGGCCTGGGCCTCAGCGCTGGCCTCTGGACCAGAAAGGTGAATGTTTTCAACTGGGATGCCAGCCGGAAATTCATAGGCTTGAATTTAACTTATGATTTTTGATAAAAATAGTATTGGTAATGTAAGGAGAAAAAGGGAACAAAGATGAGCAGGCTAATAAGGTTGGTGGGACTTGCCGTTTTGTTTGTTGCTGCGCCAATATTTGTCTTTTCTCAGCAGAACTTGACAACAAATGTTTCGCAAAAGGATGAACAGGCGGCGGCCAGGGAATATTTTATAAGAGAATATGTCATCGGTCCGAGGGATTTACTGGAAATTAAAGTTTTTGAATTGCCGGAGTTTGACCAG
>JBBIRN010000037.1:6747-12986 GCA_037441785.1 Candidatus Aminicenantota bacterium
GGTACGTGTTTCTGGGAACGGGACCATTACTCTGCCTTTAATAGGTAATGTAGAAGTCTGGGGCTTGACTAAAGAAAAGCTGGAAAAAAAGTTAGCTTCCCTGCTTGATAAATACGTCAAGAATGCTCAGGTTTCAGTTTTCATAAAAGAGTACCAGAGCAGCCGGGTAGCCATCATCGGGGCGGTAGAAAAACCGGGCATGTACGAACTGGTTGGCCGCCAGACTTTACTGCAGATGATCTCCCAGGCCGGTGGTTTCAAGGAGAATGCCGCCAATGAAATATATGTTTTGCGAGAAAGCGAGGACGGTAATACGGCCTCTATTGCCATTGACCTGGAAGACCTGCTGCTCAACGGGAACCAGAAATTAAACATTCCCATTCAACCGAATGATGTGATTAATGTGCCGGTAGATAAGCAGATAATTATCTATGTCTTTGGGGAAGTGCGTAATCCGGGAGCCTTACAGGTAAAAAGGTCTCAGAAGATTACCCTGCTCAAAGCCATTGCCCAGGCCGGCGGACTGACAGAAAACGCTTCCAAAAGAGGGATAACTATAAAAAGAAAAGACCCGAACGGGAAAGAAATAAACATAAAAGTTAACCTGAACGATATCATCAAGGGAAAGACCAAAGACATTCCTCTTAAGGAAGGGGATGTGGTTATCGTCAAAGAGAGTATTTTCTGATTAGTAGCGGGGGAAGGCATGAACGACTACACACCTGAAACCCAGACCAATGAACTCCAGGAAATAGATTTAAGGAAGTATCTGGATATTATTCTGCGCCGGCGCTGGACTATTATTTCTATTACCCTGATAGCTGTGGCCATTGCCTTGCTGATTTCCTTCACCATGAGACCGCGTTACACGGCCCGGGGCATGGTTATGATAGAAAAAGAGCCGAACATCTTGAGCTTTGAGGATATCTTTCAAATAGAAACTTTCCGTGATGATTATTTCCAAACCCAGTACAAGCTTCTGCAGAGCCGGAGCCTGGCGGAAAGAACCATTGAAAAACTGAACCTCTGGAACAAAGAAGAATTTTCCGGACGGGCCCAGGTTTCAGCCGAAGAAATTAAAAATCCGGTTTTCCGGCAAAAAGTCATAGATCGTTTTCTCAGCCGGCTGGAAGTAAAACCAGTCAGGATGACCAGGCTGGTGGAAGTTAATTTTACTTCCTATGACCCGATGCTGGCCAGTGAGTGTGTCAACGCCCTGTTTGATTCTTTTGTGGACATGAACATAGAAGCTAAATCCGAAGCCACGGAGCAGGCTAACGAGTTTCTGACCCAGCAGATAAACGAACTCAAAAAAGAAATCAGCCAGAAGGAGCAAGAATTACAAAGGTACGGGCAGGAAAAGGACATCGTGATTCTGAGCGATAAAGAAACGACCATCATAGAAAAGCTAGGAGAAATCAACAAAGCCCTGACTGAAGCTCAGATTGACCGGGTGAGGAAAGAGGCTTATTACAACGAAATCAAGAATGCTTCTCCGGACTTCATCCCCGAAGCCATAAACAACCCGCTCATCCAGAGGTTGAGAGAAGATTACATCAAATTGAGCCGGGAATATTCCAAGATGCAGGAAAAATTCCAGCCTGATTATCCCGAAATGCAGAGGTTAAAAGCAGAGCTGGATACGGCCCGGGATATGCTCAAGAACGAGACCGAAAGCCTGATTAAAGCGGCTTACTCTGAATACCAGGCGGCCCTGAAAAAGGAAAAATCCCTGCAGGAGCTTTTTGACCGACAGAAAGAAGAGGCTTTTAAGATAAATTCCAGTGCCATCCTTTACAACAGCCTGAAGATTGAAATAGAAAATCGTAAGAACCTCTTAGAATCTCTGTTGAAGAGACAGAGTGAGACCGGTTTGACGGCCAGGTTAAAAGGCCTGAGAACTTCCAACATAAGAATCATAGACCGGGCTGATATTCCGGTCCGGCCTTCCAGCCCGAAAAAATTTCGCAACCTGCTGCTGGCTCTTTTCCTGGGACTTTTTGGTGGAGTTGGGCTGGCTCTGGTCTTTGAATATCTGGATGATACAGTCAAGTCAGTTGAAGATGTGGAGAGGTACACAAAATTACCAACGCTGGGGGTAGTGCCAGCTTTTGACGGGCAGGAGAGAGCTTACGGCTATTATCATGCCTACAGCTCACAGAAAGAGGATAAAAAAGATAAAGATAAGGAAGGAGCCGGAAAAGAAAAAGAGACCAAGCCGGAAAACGTTGAACTCATTGTTCATTATGCCCCAGAATCAGCCCTGGCGGAAAATTACCGTTCCCTGCGCACGGCTTTGCTGCTTTCCAGCCCTCAGGCCCTGCTGAAAAAGATTCAGGTAACCAGCCCGCTCCAGGGTGAAGGAAAATCCTCCACCATCTCCAACCTGGCTATCAGCCTGGCTCATATGGGGAAAAGGGTCTTGTTGATAGATGCTGACCTCAGACGTCCGAGGCAACACCGGCTGTTTAACCTGAAAAATCACCTTGGCTTGACCAATTATCTGGCTCTGGACCTCCAGCTTGATAAATTAGTAAAAGAAACTATGGTGCCGAACCTGTTTCTTATTAATTCTGGTCCGATACCGCCCAACCCGGCAGAGTTGTTGAGCTCAGAAAAAATGGCCCGTTTGCTGGAGGAAATGGCCAGTGGTTATGATTTTGTGCTGATTGATACCCCACCGGTTCTGGCGGTAACCGATGCCCAGATTGTGGGCAAGATGGTAGACGGCCTGGTCCTGGTCGTCCGGGCGGAAAGGACGCCGCGGGAAGCGCTTATCCAGACGAGAGAACTTCTGGACCTGCTCAAAATCAGGACCCTGGGTGTAGTAGTTAACTGTTTTAACCTGGACAGCCGGGGGTACTATTACCGCCGGTACTATCGCCATTATTATAAAGAATACAAAGGATAACGAGGACCAAGATGATTGACCTCCACTGCCATTTACTGCCAGATTGGGATGACGGACCCGAATCCTGGGAAGAAGTGGAGAAGATGGTGGAACAGGCTGCAGAAGATGGCATCCAGAAAGTCTGCCTGACACCTCACATTTTCCGTTTTTCCCGTTATCACGACGACCTTCAGGTGTTAAACGCTCGTTTTGAGGATTTCTTCCAGAGGTTTAGTTCTTTCAGTCAGATGGAATTTTATCGGGGTGCTGAAGTCTTTGTTCACCCTGACCTGGTGTCAGTTATTGAGGAAAAAAAATTGAGCGTTAACGGAAGCGAATACGTCTTTGTGGAATTCCCCTCCGACCAGGTGCCAGCCGGCGTCAGAGAGCTTTTTTACCAGATGCAGCTGGCCGGTTACACGCCGATTATCAGCCATCCAGAAAGGAACACGGTCTTTGGCCAGCAGCCAGAGCTGCTTTATGACCTGGTCAACCGGGGCTGCCTGGTTCAGCTGACAGCCATGAGCCTGACCGGCGGGTTTGGTCACGAAGTTAAAAAGTATGCCGAACAATTTTTAAAGCATAATCTGGTACACCTTCTGGCTACCGATGCCCATGATTCCAGCCGCAGAAAGCCCGTCCTGAGTCAGGCGGTGGAACAAGCGGCCAAAATCGTTGGCCAGGAGCGAGCCGAGGCTATGGTCAGTGATGTCCCCCAGGCTATCCTTGATAACCGGATCGTCCCCGACCTGGGGCAGCCAATCAGCCCTGGTGGAGAAAAGAAAAAATTCTTCAGTTTTCTCAGAAAATAATATGCTTGACAAAGACCAGAAAAAGAATTAATTTATTAAAAGGGAGGTATAATATGCTCCGAGAGAAAATATTCAGGTCGCCCGTTCTTCTTTTCCTGACCATCGTCAGTTTTACCCTCATCATGCTCCCTCTGGAAAGTCTGGCTAAATCTCCGGCTAATTATGGTTCTTTAGTGGGGTTCATTTATGGCAGTGACATGAAAACGCCGGTAAAGGATGCGGTGGTTAAGATTCGCAGCCTGGAAAATGGCCAGGAATATGCCAGCACGCCCACTGATGCTAACGGCGCTTATAAAATTGACCAGATAAAGGAAGGGAAGTACATTCTGGGAGTGGCTACACCGGAAGGCAATTACAATTTCGAGTACGTCATGGCCATTAAGGCTGGAGAAATGGGCAAGCTTTCTCTGGCCATTAAGCCTGGTGAAGCCAGCACGCTGAAACAGGAAGAACCTACGCCGGAAAAGGAAAAGGTTCCTTTCTTCCAAACCCCAGCCGGTATTACTGTTCTGGTAGTAGCCAGCACCGTGGCTCTCTACGGCATCTTTAAGCTGGTAGAAGGTAAAGAAGAAGCTTCTCCTACCAAGAAATAATCATTTCTGCCGGTCAGGACAATTTTTTCTCGTTTATAAAACCAATCCTAAAAATGCGGCTTTTGGCCGCATTTTTATTTTAAGGTAAAATAAGCCTTAATGAAAAAATTAATTTTTGTCTCTCTTTGTTTGGTTGTTTTCCTTTTACCGTTGCCCTTTGGTGGGAATGAAGAGTGGGCTATCTTCGGCTTAGAGCTGATTGTTTTCAGTCTGGGGCTGGTTTATTTCCTCAGTCAGCTGCCTTCAGAGCAGAGCCGCCAGCCCTCCAACAGGTTGACCTGGCCGAAACCAGTGTTAATCCTGTTAATTCTTTTTATGCTTTTCTCTGTTTTTCAGGTTATTCCGCTTCCCCTGAGCTGGTTGAAGGTGATTTCTCCTTCAACAGTGGCCTGGCGGAAAACTCTGGTAGAGCTGAACCTGGTTGCGGAAAGCCGGTACCAGACGATTTCCCTTTCACCCTGGAGCTCAGCCTACGAGATGGTGAAATTTACCGCTTATGGTATTTTTGCTTTTTTGTTGAGTCAGGTGCTGGATTCTAAAAAGAAGATTAAAGCCTTTTCCACGGTTCTGCTGGCCGCCGGGCTTTTTCAGGCTCTTTACGGGATGTCAGAACATTTTGGCGGCACGCACCGCATTTTTACCTGGGTTAACCGGTATTATGCGGGAAGCGCCTTTGGCACGTTTGTTAACCGGGATCATTATTCAGCCTTTATGGAGATGATTTTCCCCTTAAGCCTTGGTTATTTTCTCGTGCGGGCTAACTATTTTTCCTTAAAGTCCGGGCTGAGCTGGCGACAGAGGCTGGCCGCTTTCGGGCAGGAAAACCTGCAAAAATCCCTGCTGTTTATCCTCCCCCCTCTGATAATCGGTGTCGGTCTGGTCTTTTCCCGCTGTCGTTCAGGCATAATCATTTTTCTCATAAGCTTTTCTCTGATGATGTTAATTCTTTCGCTGGGTAGAATCAGCGGTCGCCGCCGTACGGAAAAGAAGCTGGTCCGGGTGGTGTTCAGCTTGGTTCTGCTGGCAGCCATTCTGATTGGAATTAACCCGGTTCTGGAACGCTTTACTCATGAAGGATTTTTTGATAAAAGCAGGCTCTTATATTACAGGTATACAATCGACCTCATCAAAGATTTTCCAGCCACCGGCACCGGGTTGGGGACTTATGTTAAGGCTATCAATCCCTACCTGGGTAAGAATTTTGGTGTCATCATCGGTCATGCTCATAATGATTACCTGGAAGTGCTGGCGGAGTCCGGGCTAATAGGGGGTGGCCTGCTTATTCTGGCCGGACTGTGGCTTCTGTTTTTCCTTTTCCAGAAATGGTCTTCTGTCAGGCACCCTCTCGGCCGTGGGCTGGGCCTGGGCGCCCTGATGGGCATATTGGCAATTTTCCTCCACAGCCTGACTGATTTTAGCCTCAGAATGCCCGCGAATGCAGTCCTCTGGGTTTCACTTTTCGTTCTTGGCTTCAGATGTATATCTTTAAAATCAGATGAAGAGCTGGCGGAACCTGAATATTACCAGACCGGGGAGAGAAAAAGATGAAAAAAGGTTTAAAGCTGGTGCTTGTTCTTCTCTGCCTGCTAGGTATTGTTCTTTCTGCGTTTTTTTATTCTGCTTATCATCAATATTACAAATACTTAGAAATCCGGAGAAACATTCGGAGCCTGGAAAGGGATTTTAAGCAGCTGGAAATACCCCTGGCCCGAGCCACCCGTTTTTTCCCTTTGCCCCTTTTCTGGCTGGAAAGGGGGAAACTGTATGTGTCAAGGGCCATGGCCGAGGTGGAGTTTGGCGAACCGGTGAAAGCCGTTCCTTACCTGGAACAGGCTAACCAGGCTTTGGTAAGGGCGGCCCAGGGTTGCCCGGTAGATTATGAAGCCTTCTGGGAATTGAGTAAGGTTTATTTTCTTTATAATTATCCGCTACCGATTTACGCCG
>JBBIRN010000038.1:0-12919 GCA_037441785.1 Candidatus Aminicenantota bacterium
AGGAAGAGATGATTTCCTTAAAAGGCTGGTGCTGGGTTTCAGGAGCTCTGGTGCTAACCTCATTGATGTTTGTCCTGTTCGCTCTGGTTTTCGGGCAGGAAAAGACAGAAAAGCCTGTTCTTCACGGCAAGCACTGGATAGCCATAACCGGAAAGCCGATGGCCTCCACCGCCGGCGCCATGATGTATATGAAAGGCGGAAATGCGGTTGATGCTGCCTGCGCCATGCTGGCTGCCGTCTGCACTATGCACGATGTGCTGAGCTGGGGCGGCGAGACTCAGGGCTTGATTTACAACCCGAAGACCAAAAAGGTCATAGCCGTAAACGGACTCGGCGTGGCTCCGACCGGGGCTACCCCTGAGTTTTATAAAAGCAAGGGGTATAAGTACCCGCCCGCTGATGGTCCGCTTTCAGCTATCACTCCAGGTACTCCGGGCGCTTTAATCGTCATGCTGGCGGAGTTTGGCCGGCTCCGGCTTAAAGATGTTCTGGAGCCAGCTATCCAGATGGCCGAAGGCTACCCGATGGAAAAGGAAACCTCGGACCGGATTGAGCGGGAAAAAGCCAAGCTAAAACAGTGGCCGTATTCGAGAGCGCTTTTCCTGACCCATCCCGGCGAAGAAAAAGAAGCCCCGCAACCGGGTGAAGTTTTCCGGCAGCCCGACCTGGCTGCCACTCTGCGGAAGCTGGTGGAAGCTGAGGAGCAGGCGCTTCGAGCCGGCAAAAACCGCCGAGAAGCCATTTATGCCGCCTATGATCGTTTCTACCGTGGTGATATCGCCCGTGATTTTGTGGCTGCCTGTAAGGAAGCTGGTGCGCTCATCACGCTTGAGGACCTGGCGCGCTGGAAAGTTCTGCTGGAAGAGCCGGTGATGACTACCTACCGGGGTATTGAAGTCTACAAGCTCAACACCTGGGTACAGGGACCGGTGATGCTCCAAGCTCTTAACATGCTGGAAAATTTTGACCTCAAAGCCATAGGCTACAACAGCGCCCAATACATCCACACTCTTTACCAGGTGATGAACCTGGCTTTTGCTGACCGCGATTTTTACTACGGTGACCCGTACTTTCCGCCCGAAGAACCGATAAAAGGCTTGATCTCCAAAGAATATGCTCGCGACAGAATCAAGCTCATCAACTGGGAAGCTAACGACCCGGATGTTAAGCCCGGCGACCCTTATCCTTATGAGGGCAAAACCAACCCCTTCAAGCACTATTTAGAAAAATGGAGCAACAAAAACTGGACGGTCAAGGAAGAAGATGTGGCCCGTTTAGAGCGAAACTTTTTCCAGGGAACAACTTCCATTGAAGCCGCGGATGAGGAAGGTTGGGTGGTCTCACTCACTCCGAGCGGCGCCTGGATACCCTGCGTCATCGCCGGCAAAACAGGGATTGCTCTGAGCCAGAGAGCCCAGAGTTTTGTTCTGGAGGAAGCCGATAATCCGTTTAACGTCATAGCACCCGGTAAAAGACCGCGGGCCACCCTGACTCCCGGGCTGGCCATGAAGGACGGCAAGCCGTTTCTGTCTTTTGCGGTGCAGGGCGGCGACACTCAGGACCAGAACCTGCTGCAGTTTTTCTTAAACGTGGTGGAGTTCGGGATGAATGTGCAAGAGGCTTGCGAAGCGGCGAACATCACCAGCTACCAGATGCGGAATTCATTTGATAACCACGATTGCTCGCCGGGAAAGCTGGAGCTAAACGAGAAGACACCACCTGAAGTGCGAGAGCAGCTCAAGCGGATGGGCTACCGCCTCTCCTTCAAAAAGTACACTTCCGGTCCCATCAACGCCATCTACTTTGACCACAAGCACGGCACTTTCTGGGGCGGCTCCAGCAACTACGGCGACGACTACGGCGTCGTCTGGTAAAGAATTTTGGCTTTGGCCGGTTTAAGCAGGAAATGTGCGGTTAAAACTGTTGTGCTGCGGCTGTGGTTTAACGATCTAAAGTTACCTGCCTGGTGCACGAAGGCCTATCTGCCCAGAAACCATATTAAATCACCTGTAGCCTGAAAGCAGGGAGATGTAACATGTCCAGTTTTATTCTTAAGAATAAAGCCTTCTTTTCTGCAATCGCCGTCAAAAAATCGAATAAAGGCAGCTGGCCCCCCTTTCCTTCTGGCCACAGCCGATGGAGTATTCCACATGCAAGGGGTTGAATGCATAAGGAAGGGAACGCCGTGGCCATAGGCTTTTTTCCCGAGATAAGCCATCCTGGAACGGGGCGGGTCATGTAGATCGCAATTTGATAAAAATTTGTGCAGAACCCGTTGCCAATTATTCCCCTGAAGATATTTTGGTTGACTTTCGAAGATTACTTAATTAAAATTTGCACAACTCCGAGCCCTGCTGGCTACAGCCATACGGCCAGGCCACCGGGCCGATAGGGTAAAGCTGGAAACGGCTTTGCCTCCCATTTTGGAAAGGAGAAGTGATATGTCCTGCCATTTTAAGTTCAAATTCAATCATTCTGCGGTATTATTGTTGTTTTTTTGGGTTGTTCTTATCTTGTCTTTAACTAATTCGTTATTTTCATTCGACCAGGTCTCCAGCCAAAGCCAGGTAACTGACCCCAAAAAAGAGGAAGAAAAACCGGTCAGAGCCAGGACTGAGGAAATACTGGTAACCGCATCTTCTCCCGAAGAAAAACCGCTGGCCTCCGTTTTTATCATTCAGCCGGGTGTTTTAGATTTGTTGAAGACAAAGAATATAGCAGAAATCCTTTCTTTTGCTCCCGGCACCTACGTGACCACAGGTTCCAAAGCTGAATCTCATGTCAAGGTCAGAGGGATGGATAACGACAAATCAACTCTCCTGCTGGATGGCATTCCAGTCTATGAACCTTATTTCAATCTCTATGATTTAAAAACCATTCCCACGGACGACATTGACCGTGTTCAGGTAAGCAAGGGACCATCGTCCGTTTTGTATGGAGCTAACACCATGGGTGGAATCATAGAGGTTATGACCAAGCGGCCGCAGAAAAGCGGCCTTGAACTGCGTGCTCGGATGGGACCAACCTCGAGTTTTAGCTTCGCAGGCAACGGGACTTATGTGACCCCGAGTTTTGCCTTGAAATTAACAGCTTCCCATGAAGAATCAGACGGCTTTAAGTACAATGATTCAGGAATTGCCACTTACCGTTCAAATTCAGATTACCGTAATAACTATTTTGGCGGGAAGTTTTATTTTTTCCCTGGCCAAAAAAGTGAAATTCTCTTTCAGGCTTCCTTTTATGATTCTTCTTACGGAGTGCCGCCAGCCACAGCTTTTTATTCTCCTCGTTACTGGAGATTCAAGGATTGGGAAAGGTTAATACTCGGTCTGGGCGGCACTTTTTCATTCTTTAAGACTGGAACGCTGAAAATTAGAACTTATTATGTAAATTATTATAATGTGCTGGATGCTTTCAGCGACCCCACATATAGTTCGCTTTCATGGGAGTCTATTTACAAAAATTACTCGGCCGGGGCTTTTGTCATTGGAACCATATATCCCCGGGCTAATCACGAAATGCGCTTCAGCCTTAATAGTCGTCTGGATAAGGTCCAACAACAAGCCTCCGAGACTACACCCTGGGAAAATTATGAACACCGTACCTTCTCTTTCGGTTTGGAGGATGAATGGAAACTGACTGCCAGGTGGCGTCTGACAGGAGGTTTCAGCTTTGACTATCTTCAAAAGCTGATAGGAGCGAGTCGGACTTCCCTGAATCCGGTGGCGGGCTTAAGGTTTCTGCCGTCTGCCTATCTGGCCTTTCATCTTTCTTATTCCCAAAAATCTCGTTTCCCTTCAATGCGTTCTCTTTATAGCTCAACCAGCGGCAACCCCGACCTGCGGGATGAAAGAGGTAAAACCGTAGAGTTCGGGACAAGTTATTCTGGCTGGATCAAATCTAGCCTGGCTCTGTTTAGCTCAAAATATCGCGACTTAATAACAGTTATTCGCCAGCCAGATGGTACCAAGCGTTATGTGAATATAGGTGAGGCCAGAGTCAATGGCTTTGAAGCTGAGGCCAACAAGAGTTATGGGAATTTTACTATTCAGCTTCAATACACATTTCTTGATGCCAGAAACATAACTGAGGACAGAAAATTAGACCTTGTCCCCCAGTCTCAGATTAGCACCATGCTAAATTATATAAAACCGGATAATTTCAGCCTGGCTATCTGGTTTTTATGTGCCTCGCAGTCTGAAACATTGATCAATCAGAATTCAATAACAGTTCCAGCTTATATCACGGCTAATCTGAGCCTGGAGAAGTTTTTCAGGGCAGGTTCGTTTTTCCTGAAGGTCGAAAACCTCTTTAATAGAGCTTATTATACCGAGCCAGGCTATCCGCTTTCCTGCCGACGATTTGAAATTGGTTTCGGGTTCAGAGCAGGTCTTTAGATATTTATATCCAGAAAATTAGATGAAATTTAAGGAGAAAAGATATGAACATTCGTCATGGTGTAAGGTTGGCATGGGTTCTTATCATCAGCGTAGCTTTTATGATGCTTCGGCCAGCGATTGCCCAGAAAAATGCAAAGGCTGAAAATAATGATTTTTATGATAACGTCGCCTTTAAGGAACTACCGGTTGGGAAAATTGAAATAAGCGGCGAGATTGAAAGTCCCGGGATAGTAGACTGGAGAAATCTTCCCCTTCATCAGGTTCAGGTTCGGGAAGCCATAAAGAATGACGAAAAGACCACTTTTATCGGAGCGTATGTGTACCAGGGCTATTCGCTGTTTGATATCTTAAAGGACTGCGCCCTGAACAAGAATAATAAGAATATTTTTTCTTCGCCGATCGATTTATTGGTGATAATAGAAAATAAAGAGGGGGAAAAGGCTGTTTTTAGCTGGGGAGAAATTTTTTATCCAAATGTATTGCACCGCATCATCATTGCCAGGCGGGTCGCGCCAATCATTCCATCAACCACCGCGGAGTCCTGGCCGTTGCCCGATGAGTGCAAGGTTGTGGCGGCCAATGACCTTTATGGGCATAGAAACCTCCAAAATCCAGTGAAGATAACTGTCCGCTCCTGCCCTTTAGCAGAATCGGTAAGAAAAGATAAGACTCCACTCTATTCAGAAAAAATTAGGGTGCTGATTGGGGATAAAGAAATTGCAGCAATAGAATCGATGCCGGAAGGCCAGGAGATTTTTGAATATCCCGTTGTCTTTTTTGGCCGGGGCAAGGGCTTTCATGGAGTTAGAAGTTTTTCCGGCGTCTCGCTAAGAAAAATTTTAGGTAAATATATTGTTTTGAATA
This sequence comes from Candidatus Aminicenantota bacterium, assembly GCA_037441785.1. GTDB lineage: Bacteria > Acidobacteriota > Aminicenantia > Aminicenantales > Saccharicenantaceae > Saccharicenans. Next base: position 5,265 of record JBBIRN010000038.1, read on the forward strand.
AAGGATTGATGAAGGCTGGGTATGCAGTCATTTTCGGAGCTGACGGCTATCGGGCCGTTTTTTCCATTTCCGAGTTGTTCAATAGGAATGATTTTCAGGAGGTCCTGCTTTACGACCAGGGCAATAAAGACGGCGGCAGGTTTGCTGTGTTTGTTCCTATGGACTTTTTCTCGGACCGGGCCGTTAAAGCGATTAAAGAAATTAAATTGATGGAAGGAGATAAATACGGTCTTTGACCGGCCAAATTCGAACTCAACGAAAAGACGCCGCCGGAAGTGAGGGAGAAACTCAGCCGGATGGGCTACCGCCTCTCCTTCAAAAAGTACACTTCCGGTCCCATTAACGCCATTTACTTTGACTGGAAAAACAGCACCTTCTGGGGCGGTTCCAGCAACTACGGTGACGACTACGGCGTGGTCTGGTAATGGTAATCGGTCGGGGTAATCGGGGTTCGGTAATCGGGGTTCGGTAATCGGGGTCGGACCATACTAAATGCTTAATTATCTGTTAGTTAGCTCATGGAACCGGGTTAGATAAGGCCTTAGGACTGATTTTGACGGGGCAAAAACCCATATAATAGCCAGGCAATAATCAGTTTATTATGTTCAGCTAAAACTATTATTGATAATCCAAAAATACTTTTGCGTCTGATTCTGCAGGTTGAATTATAAGCTAACTTAAATAAATTCAAATATTTACCATGGTCCGACCCAACTGGAGAAATCATGGCTGTTTATGCTGCCTTTGGACATTGTTTTTGAAATTACCTCGGACTGCCATGGAGGTGATGATAAATTGATTTGACACGACGGCAGGCTGTTGAATATTCTGTAATCAAGTCCGGGGAAGGAGGGCTCCGATGCTAAAACCCGCGCTGAAGGTACCTATTATGATACCTATTATTATTCTTCTTTGTTTTGGCCTGATTTTGCCGTCTGGTGCCCAGTTTAATAAGCTTAAGGATAAGATCAAAATTCCGGTCAAAGCGCCGCAGGTGCCCGACCTGGATAAATTACTGCAGGAGGAACCGCCAGTCAGCACCACTCTGACCGATGCCATCTATGACATCCCATTTCTCGATGCTTACAACCCGCAACACGGAGCCTTGATGACTTTTTTGCCTTTGACAGCTCAGGGGTCCTTTCCACTTCTTCCCGGCTTGTGGGAAGGTCAGTTCCAGAGCTACTGTCTTAGAGCAGGAACGTATGCTCCTGGAGAAGGTGACGGCTACGTTTATGCTCCGCTCAAAGGGAAACAGGCTGAAATCGTCTCCAGCATCCTGAAAAATTCCGTTTACCATCCAGAAATTAAGCAGCAGGATATTCAGCTTCTGCTCTGGGCCATAATAGCCCGCAGCAAGCTCTCCGAGTGCAGCCCAGGAATTCAGCAAACGGCCAAAGTTCTCTTGGCCCCAAAAGAATACGACCGGCTTAATGGCGGAGCCCTGGGAAAAATACCTCAGCCTGTCCTCGATGCCGCCATGCAGAAACTTCCGCCGTTAGCCCGAGATGTTCTCCAGGTAGAAACCAGGTTGCGGGATATGTTCCTCAGTCCGGTTCTGGCTCCTTATCATGAAGTGGAAAGCGTGGCCGTGCGGGTCGGTGAAGTTTTGCCGCCACCAGACAGCCGGGATATACCCTGGGGCCGTTGGAGTTATGACCTGGACGGCTATTTTGTCCGATATTTTCCTTATGGTTATAGGACCACCAGGACGCAGATTTATTATCCGGAAAATTTAATCCTGGCCACCGATGAAAACGGCCTGATCACGGTCATTGTCGACCGTCAGGGGACAGGCCTTCAGATAATTTATGACCAGAATATGGCTCCGCTGTTCTTCGGTGGCGATGACCAGGTGGTCGGACTCGCCTTTAAGGAATTAATACTGACCTGGTCCGGGCCAGACGGAGTAACCAGCACCAGGTCCATCAGGGATACCGGCTGGGTGCTGGCCGGGATTCCGGTTGGAGGAGGCAAGCCAGACAGCACGGCCGGGCCGCGCTTTGCCGATGCTTCTGAACGTTATAATTTTGCCCTGGCCCACCGGGACGAGGTTCTGGAGTTAAAAAATAAACTGGCCAGAATTAACCCCGAGCTTAAAACTTTGCCCGACAGCGCCGCCTGGAGCGTTATTTTTCTCGGAAATTATTGTGAGGCCATCAGACAGGCCATTCTCGAAACAGCCAAAGTCCCCGTTAACCAGCTTGACGATATGTATGCAGAATTTCTCCGGTTGCCTTACCGGGCCTGGATGAAAGGGCTGGCGCTTCTGGCTAACGGAGATCTCCAGGCAGAAGCAGGTGATTATCTACCGGAAGAATATGCAGATAGTCTGCAGGAAGGGGCCACCTCGGGTCCAAGTAATCACCCCAGCAATCTGAGTTTTTCATTTCCGGCGGCCGAAATATTTACTTCCGAGGTTGAGGGCATATTTTCAGGAATCAAAAAGGGGTGGAATGAGTCAGGTCAGCAAAAGCTATCTAAGGCCAGAGAGCTGCCGAAGTATGTCTGGGTGAGAAGAGAACAACCAAAATGGGAAAAAGAAACCAGACCGAAAAAGTTGAGCCCCTCAGGCTTGCCTTTGTTTGTGCCAGATAAAAAAGTGGCCCAGCCCGGAAATACAGGCAAACAGCGTCTGGGTCAATCGGGAAGGAAAGCAGGTTCAGGAAATGGCCGGGAAGCGGCTGAGAACACTCGCAAGATGATTAACTGGTTTTCCAGGGGAACTTCGGCTGGATCTTTTGCCGCCGGAAAAGTTCTGGGCACAACCACGCCTTACGGAATACCAAAAGCTGTGGCCGGATATACCATCGGTCGTACGGTTGGATTGTGGGGCGAATGCATTGATGCCATCTCCATGGACCCGCCTCGAAGCGATTACACCGTTCTGGCTAGGCCCGAGCCGGGTACCTTTACTCCGGTGCAACCTGGAGGCAAAGTGACCAGAGCCAGAGCTGAAGCCATTAACGGGCTGATGACCGCGGTGGTGGATTTAACGTCTAAGCTCAGGGCAGCTCGCTTTTCAGTGGAGCGCTATTCTGGAGCCGTGCGGGCTGGAGACCAGGAATGGGCCAAGAGGCAGCTGGAAAATGCCATCAGGTATGAACGGGAATCCGGTCTGTCCATGTTGACGGTGGCCGGTAAATTAGAAGCCCTTTTAAGAGTGGCCCAGACTGAGGGCCTTCCGGACACCCAGCTTACCCCCGAGCTTATAGAGAGTTACCGCCAGTCGCTGGGGCAGACAGGATTCAGCGCAGAAGAACTTGAAGCCTGCCGGGCTTTGAACCTGACGGATGAGGAAATTGAAGAAATGAAGTCCGCCATACTGAGCGAAGAGCCGCTGGAAGGTCCAGCCAGCCTTTATGAGACGACAAAAAAGCTGGCTGCCGCCCTCCGGGAATTTGCCCAGATGCTTTTAGCCCTGCCGGCTATTTAAGCCTGACCGGTTATTTCTTGCTTTTGTTTGATATATGAATAAATTTTCATATATTAGCTCATCATATCTTCTGAGCCGAAGCTGATCTTCAACCTTGACCCGGAATTGTCATTTTGGATTTTATCTCTCAGATTTATCTTCGCCTGAAAAAGAACAAGGGATGAACTGTGGAAAAAAATACATAGCCCAGGTCAAGTCTTTCCTACTTCTCTGGCCTAATTTAATTTATTAAATGCCGGGTTGAAGATTCTTTGCCCTGCCGGAGAAATAAAAACAGCTGAAATAGTAATGTCCTTTTAGGCAGTTAAAATCTTCCCCAAAAAAAATTTCTTGACAGGGGTTATACTGTTGAATTTTAATGCTGGGAAGGGGCAAAATAACGGCCAACACAAATTACCTTGAAACCTTACCCCATCCGCCATTATTCCCCTTTTAATTTCTTCTCTTCGGAGGGAAAACTTGTCAGAAGGAAAACACCTCCCCGTGGGTTCAAAGCAGCCGGCTCTTTCCGTGAATAGTTTTCCGAAGCGATTGCGCCAGATTACAGCCGTAATCTGTGTGTTTCTTTTTATCCAGGTCGTTTACCTGCCGCTTCAGGTCAGAGCGGCGGGAAGGCAGCTTCAGCCGCTTAGAAAGCTCATGCCCATACAACAGAAAATCGTTTCCCGGGCCATGGATTTTGAGCTGAAAAGTCCAGGGGAAGCAGAATTCAGCCTGACCATCGGGGCTTCGGGCAAGATTAAAGCTACTGCCAGCTGGACCGGGACGGCCGGCTCTCTGGCGCTGATTCTTAACGGACCGGGGCAGACCCAGAACTATGCTCGTTCTGATGGCGGAAGCCCTCTGACTCTGGAGTTTGACCTCACGCCCGAGCTTCTGAATAAAGGGAATAACTGGAAATTGACCCTGACCAGCTTTCAATCCGGCGTTTCAGCCCGGGGAAAAATTGTTTTTCAGTTGCCATCCGGCTCCTCAGTCATTCAGCGCTCGGGGCAGCCGGCGGCCACGGTTGAAAATAAAGCTATCTCCACCACCACCCAGGCTCAACCCAAGACCACCACGGCCACGGCTCCGGCTGAAAAGGCCGACACGGCTACCGCCAGGACCGGCCTGGCTGCCAAAAAGCCGAGTCTGAAAGAACTGTTTGGCGCCCGCAAAAAAGAAGAAAAACAGGCGATTCAGGCCGTTGAAGCCACTGAAGACCTGGCTCCTCTTCAGAAAAGTCTCGAATCTGGAATCCAGCAGCTCAGCCGGCAGTCGTCCTTGGCTGGAATCGTGGTCCCGCTTTTCTTCAAGTACCTGGAAGAAGCGGCTGACAATCCGCGGTTTGTCCGTGAGTTTTTCCGGAATTCGGTCCACGCCAGGAACCAGAATGAGGCAGACCTGGTCCGGCTACTGCAGAGGCCGGCCCGCGCCTACAGGCAGATACCCCGGGAATTTAAGGCTCGTTATCTCGACCCAGCTTATGTAGATTTGAAAAAAGGCGACCGGGTTGACCTGAAACAGCTTGGCCGCCAGGTGGTTCAGAAAGTTAACCCCAACCTTGAGCGTCAGGTTAAACAGATTGTCAGGGAATCATTCTCGGGACGCTATTTGCTCACCCAGGAACAGGTCCTGGCCGGGCAAAAGATGGCTTCAGTATCCGGCTTGAGAAAAGTTTCTGAGCAGCCGCAAGCGACGCGGGCCCAGGTCCAGACCAGCCGGCCGGCTGTTCAGGCTGCTTCGTCCCTGGTGCCGCGTCTTTCGGCCCGACCGACTGAAACCGAACTCAATAACCTGAAGCAGGCCCTGCAGCAGGCCGGGGTTCAGGTCCCCGAGGGATTGACCCGGGGCTCTCTGGTTCATGACCTGATGCAAGTAGCCGACGCCGGCAACTCCCTCCGTCAGATAGACGGCCGCCAGTTCGAGACCGATTATTACCGCTACCTGGTTACCCTGGATTGGTTCCGTTGCCTGGACAAAAATGAAAAGAGCGATGACGAACCCTACTTTGGGGTTATTACCAATCTGCCTCAGTTTGACCCCGGTGATACCAGTTATTTCAAATTCCTGAAAGACGGCTGCCTCAACCGAACCGATTCTTTCGTCACCCGGACTTACGGCGATGTCAAGGAAAACACCGACCACGGGCTTAAAGGTGATGACCGCATAATCTTTGATTATCTGACCTTCAACAGTCCGGCTTCCTTCACCATTGACCTCTGGGAAGAAGATTTCAGCAAGGGTTCCGTAGCTGACGGTCTGCGTAATGCGGCCCTGGACATAATGTTGCGGGTTAAGGACGATATCAAGGCGGCGGTGCTGAGTCAGGTCCAGGCCTATGTTGCTGATGCTATCCTCAGCTCCAGCGGAATTAGCTCCTCCGGAGCCATGCAGCTTCTGGACCAGATTTTTACCGGCAATTTAAGCCTGGCTGATTTTCAGAAGCTGCTCTTTAACCTTTACTCCGGCCAGGCTTTTGATGCCAGCTGGTACCTGGTTTATTTCCTGTTCTCTGGTGGTGACCTGATGCAGACCCTGGCTATGATCGGCGGCGGTTCAACGGTCGTGGGGGCGGTGATCCTGGGGCTGGCTATAGTCGGGCCAGCTTTTTCCGACATGGTCAGCGCCTTTTCTTCGGGCGACGTCAACTCCGGCCTGGTCAACCTCTTTAAGATTATCACCGTTGTGCCGCTGCTGGTTGACTTCTTCGAAACGATCATCAGGTCGCTGGTTGACCTGTTCTACACCATCATGGCTCTACTTGACCCCGATGACCATCTTGGACAAAGGACAGTGGTCATCCAGCAGACTTCTGCCAACTGGCATAATGATGCCAAGGATGGGGAATGGGCATCCGGGAAGCTGATGGGGGCCATAGCTTTGAACGAGGCTGATTCGCTTTTTGCCCGGCGCGGTTACGGTCCAACCGCAGCCAATTCATCTTTTATCGAAAACAATCTCTTCTGGGTGCCAGGCTTTACCATTAAAGGCGGAGATGCTGAGTATGCGGTCTATTATGAGGTTTTCCGGGAAAAAGCCGGTGGCCGCACCACCCTGGGTTTTTATTTTCCTGAGACTCCGGCTCTGAACGCCAAACAATTTTTCTACCGGAGCAAGTCTTCTACAAAGGCCTGGTGGCGTAACGTGCTGCGCCTTTCAGTCCTGAGCCTCAACACCCAGGAAACGCCTCTCATTTTTATCACCGACAAGAAAGCCGGGAAGACTTATACCAACGCCGACCTGGGTAACTCCTTTGAGCTGGAAGAGAACCCAGGAGCCGATTATGAAATCTGGGTGATGAAACTCAGTGCCGGAGAAATGGCGGGGTACGTTTCCATCTACGAGGGACCGCAGGTTGAAGTCGTCTGCCCGAAATCCAAAGCTGGCACCGGCCCGGGGGCCGGCACACCGCCGGGCTACAGAAAAACACAGGTAAAGTAGCCCACATGAAAAAGGCAAGTTGCCAAGAAATAGGTTTTTTTTGCTCTCTTGCTTCTCTTAGCCATTAGCTAATAATAAGAAGTAATCAAGCTGTCCGGGGACTAAAACATTGCCCAGCAGCGCGAATCAGCCACTTTCAATACTACACTACTGACCGGCAGTAAAACAGGCACAAAAAACCAGCCAGGATGAGCTAACCGGACCAACCAGAAGTCTGGTCCTTAATCTGAAATGGAAGTGAAAAAGTTAACCCAGTTTTCAGGACGAAAAAGCTTACTTCACCTTCTTGTAGCCAGCCGGCACGTCATAAGTTCCGGCGGGCGGAGTTTTCTCCCCAAACTCCAGCAGTTCGCTGGTAGATTTTACTTCAAAACCCATGGCCTTGGTGGTGTTAATCTGTTTAACAATTACACCCTTGATTTTGGACATTTCCTGGCCAATTTTCTCAATCATCTTTTCAAAACCAGGGCTTCCAGCCATCATGGCATTGCTCAACATCAGGTAGCTCTTCCAGTCCATGTTAAGCTCCGGTGAGGCCCAGGCTTCAGAAGTGGTTTCGCCCATGGCCATTTTGGTGTTTATGATGTATTTCCGGCAATTCCATTTGCCGATTTTCTGCTTTTCCGTGGTTTCGGTGACTTTGACTTCCATGCTCTCGGCCATAGCTTCGGCCATTCCATGGGCCAGCTCGGCTGCTTCTTCGGCTTCTTTTCCTTCTCCTTTCACGTTTTCTTCAAGCGTGGCTTTAAGGTTCAAGGGCCTTTGCTTGTAGGTCATTTTTTGATGATCAATCTGG
>JBBIRN010000039.1:0-12606 GCA_037441785.1 Candidatus Aminicenantota bacterium
GATGTTTTTTAGCTCCAGGGCTTCAGCCATTTTTTCTGCTCCCTGGCCCTCAAACGGCGTGGCGGCGTTTTCTCCACCTATCAGCCGGGGGGAAATAAAAGCCATCACTTTGTCCGCCAGTCGTTCTTCCAGGAAGGAAGTCAGGACTTTAGAGCCACCTTCCACCAGCAGAGCGGAAATTTCCCGCTGTCCGAGGGTTTTCAGAACTTCTTTCAACTTGATTTTTCCGTTTTCTGTTTCTGTCGGTATGACTTCAGCACCTTTATCTTGGAGAGCTTTAATTTTTTCTTCTGGGGCTTGCGGTCCACAAAAAATCAGCACCCGGCCGTTCTCCGGCTGCTGCAGCAGGCGAACCTCAAGCGGGATACGCAAGCTGGTATCCAGAACAACCCTGAGCCATTTTTTCTTCGGAGCGTTTTCCAGCCGGACAGTAAGCCTGGGGTTATCTTTGAGCACGGTGCCCAGGCCGGTGAGGATGGCGTCGTTTTCATAGCGCAGATGCTGGACCAGCTGCCTGGATTCCGGGGAAGAAATCCATTGAGAATCGCCGGAAAAAGTGGCCATTTTGCCGTCTAAGGTGACAGCAAATTTCAGGGTTACAAAAGGAATTCTTTGAACTATGTATTTGTTGTAAGCCTCGTTTAATTCATTGTTTTTTTCAGCCAGAAGGCCGCTGATAACCTCCACACCTGCTTCTTTCAGGCGGGCCAGGCCGCGGCCCTGAACGACAGGGTTTGGGTCTGTGGAAGCGATAACTGCTCTTTTGAACCCGACTTTTACCAGCCGGTCGGCACAGGGCGGGGTTCTTCCCCAGTGGACGCAGGGTTCAAGAGTTAAGTACAGAGTTGCGCCCCGGGCCCTTTTTCCGGCTCGCTCCAGGGCGATGATTTCAGCATGGGGCTGACCGGCTTCTTGATGATAACCCCAGCCCACGATACGGCCATCTTTTACGATTACCGCGCCGACGCAGGGGTTAGGACTGGTCCTTCCTCTGGCTTTTCGGGCCAAAGAAAAGGCCATTTCCATGTAGGCCAGGTCTTCGGCAGTCGGCTTCATGAAAGCAGAGCCTCAACAAAAGATTCTGGAGAAAATTCTATCAGGTCTTTTTCTGTTTCTCCAGTGCCGATGAACTTCACCGGCAACTGGAGCTCTTCCACCACTGCCAGCACGCTTCCACCTTTGGCTGTGCCATCCAGCTTGGTCAGAAAAACACCGGTAATTCCTGAAAAGCGGTTAAATTCCCGGGCCTGGACCACAGCGTTCTGGCCGATGGTAGAATCAAGCACCAGAAGAATTTCCTGTGGAGCTCCAGCAAATTCTCGGCTGATGACCTTTTTCATTTTTTCCAGCTCGGCCATCAGGTTAGCATAAGTGTGCAAACGCCCGGCGGTATCAATGAGCAGAAGGTCGTAATTCCTCGCTTTAAAAGACTGGATGGCGTCAAAAACAACTGAGGCCGGGTCTGCACCAGGCTGACCCTGAATGACCGGGAGCCCGAGTTTCTGACCCCACAGTTGAAGCTGTTGCTGGGCAGCGGCCCGGAAGGTGTCGGCAGCCGCCAGCATCACTTTTTTGCCCTGGCTCTGGTACCTGTAAGCTAACTTGGCGGCTGAGGTGGTTTTACCACCGCCGTTTACTCCAACCAGCATCCAGATGGCTGGCCAGGTTTCTTCCACAGCAGATTTTTTCTGGGAAAGAATGTCTATAAGTTCCTGTCGCAGAAGTGCTTTCAGGTCCTGAGAGCCGGTCTTTTTCGCTTTTTCTTTTATGTCCCTGATGATTTTTTCAGAAGTAGGCACTCCCACATCAGCCAGGATGAGCAGTTCAAAAAGTTCATCCAGAACCTCTTCCTGGCTTTTGTTGCTCTGGAAAAGCTGTTCTAAACGGCCAAAAAATTCTCTGGTTCTGGCTAAGGTTTGTTTTAATCGGTCAAACACGGCTTTTGCATTATATTTTTCCCAAAAAAATATGTCAATCTCGGCCGGGGAAGGCTGTTCTTGTTGTCGAATGGTTATAGTTGTGTTAAATTGAAAAACATGAAGCCATATTTTAAGTGGCAGCTTTCACCGCCGAACCCGGAAGCCTGGATTTTGGCCCAGGAATTGAACCTGCCCCACGAGATTGCCATCATTCTGGTCAACCGCGGGATAAAAACCGCTTCGGAGGCGGCTTTTTATCTTTACGGAGGGCTTAACGAGCTGCATGACCCTTTTCTGATGAAGGGAATGAAGGAAGCGGTGCGAAGAATTCTGGAGGCAGTGAAAAAGGGCGAAAACATCCTGGTGTTTGGTGATTATGATGTGGATGGCATACTTTCGGTGGTCATGCTGGTTAAAGCTTTGAGGACCATAGGTGCCAGAGTTGATTATCTGATTCCGGAACGTATGAAAGATGGCTACGGGCTGAAAGTTCACCACCTGCCGGCGGTAGTAGAGCGGAAAACAAACCTGGTCATCAGTGTTGATTGCGGCATTAAGGCCTTTGATTTTGTGCGTCAGGCCAGGGAATACGGAATAGATGTTATCATCACCGATCATCATCACCCTGGTGATGGGCTTCCTGAGGCCGTGGCTGTTCTGGACCCGGTTCTGGAGTCCTCTGGCTATCCGGACCGGAACCTGGCGGGCGTGGGTGTGGCTTTTAAGTTAATTCAGGCTCTTTTCCTTGAGCTGGGGATAAATCAGGACCTGACACATTATCTGAAGCTGGTCAGCATTGGCACAGTGGCTGATGTGGCTGAGCTTAAAGGGGAAAATAGAATCCTGGTCAAGGAAGGTTTAAAGAAGCTCAAAGAGCCAAGGAGTCCGGCGCTGAAGAGTTTGCTTCAGGGGGCCGGGCTGGATGACCGAAAACTGAGTGAGGTAGACCTTGGGTTCAGGCTGGGACCGAGAATAAACGCGGCTGGCCGGCTGGGTATGACCGAAGTGGCGCTTAAATTGTTTTTCTCGGAATCTCCTGAAGAGTGCGAGGAGCTGGTCAAAAAACTTAATGAGCTGAATTATAAGCGGCAGAAAATAGAAGAGAAAATTTTAAAAGAGGCGGTAGAAAAAGTAGAAAGTAGAAAACTTCACCAGAAATACCGCCTGCTTGTTCTGGGGAGTGAAAACTGGCACCGCGGGGTAATCGGTATAGTGGCTTCCCGGCTTAAAGAGCTTTTCTACCGGCCGGTCATTTTGTTTGCTTACGAAAACGGCCAAGCTTACGGTTCAGGAAGAAGCATCCCGGAGCTTTCTCTCATTGACCTGGTGAGTGAGTGCGGCCCTTTGATGCAGAATTTTGGCGGTCACAAGCAGGCCATAGGTTGCTCCTTGAAAATGGAGAACCTGCCGCTTTTTAAAGAAAAAATCAACGAACTGGCGGGAAAGTGGATCACAGACGAACTTCTGGAACGAAAACTCAACCTTGATTGCCGCTTGAATTTTTCGGCCCTTACACCATCCTTTGTGGAATTTTATTCTTACCTCTTGCCTTTTGGCATCGGCAATCCACGGCCCATCTTCATGGCTGAAGAGGTGGATGTGCTGGGGCAGCCGACGGTTTTGCAGAACCGGCATTTAAAAATCTGGTTAAGGCAGGGGGGCAGAGTTTTTGAAGCCATCGGCTGGGAAAAGGCTAAAACCTGGAAGGAAATCAGCCGGGGCCTTTCTCTTGACATAGCTTATTCTCTCCAGGTCTCAGAGTACAGGGGGAAGAAACAGGTCAACCTGGTCCTGGAAGACATAAGACCAAGAAAATTTATGGGATGAAATTTAGTTACAGGAAAACACGTCTTTACGCCGGAAGGATAATCCTGGCCATTTTTTTCCTGTTTTGTGTCTTTCTTACGGCGAAAATCTCCTTGGGTCTACTCCACCGCGGCAGATGGCAGAAGATTGTGCCTGAAGAGCCCAGGGCGGAAACAGCTGGCCAGCAGGTTGAAGCGGCTGAATACGCTGCGGCCAGGAAGAACCTGAGCCTGCGGGCTGAGAATTTTTACCTGGATGAAGAACAGAATCAACATCTGGAAGGTCAGGTGGAAGTTGTGGATGAGGGCGGCGCAGAGAAACTGATCATGCGAGCGCCTGAGCTGGTTATTTCCCCGGACCGCAAAAAAATAGCGGCGGGAAAAGGGGCGGAGGTGGAATTAAATCATCTGCGGATAAAAGCTAGAAACCTTAACTATCTGATAGATGGGAAAATAGCCATAGCAGCTGAAGCTCAACTTCTGGGAGACAGGCTTAACGTTTCGGTGGAAAACCTGCGGTATGAACTGCCGGGCAGACAGGCCAGGTTGGAAGGAAGTTTTAAAGGCACAAGCGGAAACGGGGAGAACAATTTTTATTTTACTGGGCGGAATGGAGTCTGGGAAGAGAGAAAAGGCCGGCTGCAGGCTGAGGAACTAACCGTAAGCCTGGCTCAACTCCAGGTTCATGGTCAGGAAGCAGAGGTTTATTTTGAAAAAGAAACTGGAAATTTTAAGGCCATAAAGCTGGCGCGTTCTTGTTCCGTTATGGCCCGGGCTGAAGGAAAAGAGGCTGAATGGCAGGAAACGGGCCTTCTGGCCGACCAGGTAGAGGTCAGAAACACCGGCGGCCAGATTCGTGTCCTTTCTTCTGGAAAGTTCCAGATGGAAGCAAAAGGCCATGACCTGGCCATGAGGGCTACAGGAGAGGACCTCCAGCTGGGCTTCAACAACCAAAAAAGTCTGGAGAAAATCCGGGCTAGCCATGGGTGTTTTAATTTTACCAGGAAAGATGTCGAGGAAATGGTATTAAGCGGAGAAGAAGTTGAGTACGAGGCCACTGCCGGAAACATGGTCCTCCGGGGCCAGGCTCGGGGAGACTTTAAAGATTATGAACTCAAGGCTCAGGAATTAAAGTTTAACCTGAAGAATGGCTCTTTTACCTCTTCGGACTTTCTGATGATGTGTAAGCCAGGTTTCTTCTCCGAAAAACTACCCCTCTTCAGCCAGGAAAAAGCTCTTTACCTCAGCGGTGAGAAAATAACCGGCTCAGCCGAGCAGGTGCTGGCCTCAGGCCGGGTCAGAACCTGGCAGGAAAACCATCTGCTGACAGCCGGGAAGATGAACCTGGACCGGAAAGGGGCTAACCTGGTCCTGGAAGAAAAGGTTCTGGTAAATTGTTCAGTGAAGTCCGGGCCGGGTGGGAATAAAAAAATAACTTTAACTTCTGAACGCCTTCTTTTCCTTTCCAGGGAACACAGAATGCAGGCTGAAGGCGAAGTGGCCATGGATTTGGCTGAGCTTAGCTTTAAAGGGCCAAAGATGATGATTAATTTAGACCCGGCCGAGGAAGGGAGATTACTTTCTCTGGAGCTCCACGGAGCTTCGGAAGTCAAATGGAAGGATTACCTGGCCCGCGGCAAAAGAATGATTTATCAGGCAGATAAAGAGAGTCTGGAAATATCTGCCTCGCCAGAATTAGAAACAAAAGAAGGCCACCGGGTGGAAGCGGCTAAATTGACTTTGTTTTTAGGGGATGATAGAATTCTCGTTGAAAACAGGGAAAAAGAGAGGTCGCAAGTCATCATTGTTAGGGGAAAATGAACCTCCTTCAGGCAGTCGCTTTGCAGAAAAAATTCGGCCACCGTCTGGTGGTCGATGACCTTTCTCTTGAGGTCAGGTCGGGCGAGAGAGTGGGGTTACTCGGGCCTAACGGCGCCGGCAAGACCACAGCCTTTTTCATGATCATCGGTCTCCTGCAACCGGATAAAGGAAAAATACTGCTCAACGGCCAGGACCTGACAGAAGAGCCAGTTTTCCGCAGAGCCCGAAAGGGTTTGGGGTTTCTCTCTCAGGGTTCTTCGGTTTTCCGGGGGTTGACAGTAGAAGAAAACCTTTTGCTCGTGTGGCAGAACCTGGAAAACAAATCATCCACAGAAGACCCCTCTGAAAAAATAAAAAGTGTGCTGGAAGAGTTTGGCTTGCTGCCCCTGGCCCGGCTCAAAGCCAGTCATCTTTCGGGGGGAGAAAGACGCAAACTGGAAATAGCCCGGGCCATGATCAGAGAGCCCAGGTTTTTGCTCCTGGATGAGCCTTTTTCTGAACTGGACCCCAAGTCTGTGGCTGACCTTCAGGAAATAATCATCAAGCTTAAAGAAAAGGAAATTGGCGTTCTGCTGACTGACCACAGAATTAGAGAAGCAGTGACAATTTTAGACAGGATTTATATAATCAATAACGGAAAAATAATGGCTGAAGGAAGGCCGGAGGAAGTCCTGGAAAAACAGGAAGTCCGTGAGATATACCTCGGCCAGGAATTTCGTCTATAAATAAAGAGCATGATTAAACAGAAGCTTGACCAGAAGCAAGTCCAGAAGTTAGTCCTGGCTCCTGCCCTGCAACAGGCCATCAAACTGCTGCAGTTGACTAACCTGGAGCTTCAGGAAGTGGTGGATGCCGAGCTGGAAGAGAACCCGGTGCTGGAGATTGATGAAGGGCAGGAGGAGGCGGCACCGCCGGACCAGGAACTGGTTGAGGCGGAAACCACACCGGAAGGTGACGAGGTCCGGGCTTCTCAGGAAGATGAACTGGATGAGATTATCTTTGCCGCCGGGTTCCAGGATTATCTGGATGATGAGCTGCCCCATTTCGGTTACGAAGAAAAAGAAGAGGTCAAGTACGAAAATTTCATCTCCAAACAGCCAACTCTCTGGGAGCATCTCAACTGGCAGGCTAACCTGACCTTCAACGAACCAGACGAGCTGGAGATAGCGGAGTTTATCATCGGTAACATTAATGAGGATGGTTACCTGACGCTGTCCGCCGAGGAAATAGCCGCCCAGTTACAGCAGCCGGTGGAAAAAGTAGAAAAGGTGAGAGAAAAAATCAAGATGTTTGACCCGCCCGGTTGCGGCAGCCTGAACCTGAAAGAATGCATGCTGGCCCAGATGGATTCATTGAATTTGCAGGATGAGGTGGCCAGGAAAATAATCTCTGAGCACCTGCCGCTGCTGCAAAAATCAGACCTACAAGAAATTTCCCGGATTTTGGGCCTGGACCTTTCCGAATTAAAACTGCACCTGGATGTGATTAAAAACCTAGAACCAACACCAGGAAGAAAATACAGCGAGAGTAAAGATATTTATGTGGTGCCTGATATATTTGTCGTCAAGGAAGATGGCGAATGGAAGGTTTATCTGAATGAGGAAGGTTTACCACGCCTGAGGCTGAACAGTTATTACCAGCAGCTGGCTCGTTCCGGTCTCCAGAATGATCAGGAAACGTCGCGTTTTCTGAAGGAAAAAATTAAAAAAGCCATCTGGTTTATCCGCAGCCTGGAACAACGGCACCGAACCATCTACCGGGTAGCCACTTACATAGTGAACAAGCAGAAGGATTTTCTGGAAAAAGGCCTGGATTTTCTTAAACCCATGACCCTGATTGAGGTGGCTCGGGAACTGGGGCTGCATGAATCCACCATCGGCCGGGTGGTGGCCAACAAGTACATGATGACCCCGCTGGGGCTTTATCCCTTGAAGTTCTTCTTCCATAAATCTTTAAGTGGGGTTTATGGCGAAGAGATTTCTTCCTTGAGGATAAAGGAGCGGATTAGAAAATTAATAGAGAACGAAGATAAGAATAATCCCCTGAGCGACGACGAGATTGTAGAAATTCTCAGCCGGGAAAACATTCAGATTGCCCGCAGAACGGTGGCCAAATACCGCGATCAACTTGGCATTCCTTCTTCACATATAAGAAAAAAGAAATTTTTAATTGAGGAGGTAAAATGATTGTTAATTTTACGGCCAGACATATGGAGCTTACGGATGAAATTAAAGAATACTGCCAGAAGCGACTGCAAAGAATGGAGAAAATACTCCAGGATGTGCAGGAAATAGATGTCATCCTGAGCGAAGAAAAGAGCCGGAAAAAAGTGGACCTCCAGATCAAAAGAAAAGGTGAAGACTTTGTCGTGTCAGAAGAGACCACAGATATTTTCAATTCCCTGAATAAAGTTTTTGACAGTTTGGAAAAGAAAATAGTTAAAGAAAGAAGAAAACTTATCCAAAAGCGCAGAAGAGGAGCCAGCAGGGAAGAAACGATGATGGCCGCCGAAACCCGTCCATCTGCCCCCCGGCTGGTTAATTTTCCCTACTATTCGGATAAACCAATTTCTGTGCAGGAAGCCCTGATGCAGCTGGAAGAGGGCAAAAAAGAAGTTTTTCTCTTCAAAAAAGAAAAGGGTGAAGGCTGGGCCGTGGTTTTCCGGAGAAGGGATGGGAACATCGGGCTGGTTGACCCGGAAGCCTGATTAAGCTAACTTATATATTGCCTGATTTTGAGGCTGGAGAAAGAATTAAGCCGACTGAAGGAGTAGAAAAGCTGTGAGGTTATCAAACCTAATCAAGGAGAAGGCCATCCTGCTGGACATGAAAGCCAAGGAGAAGCAAGCAGCACTGGAAGAAATGGTCAGCTTTTTAAAAAAGAATAAAATCCTGTCTAGCGACAGGGAAGTGGTGGAAAAATTGAACCAGCGCGAGGCTCTGGGCAGCACGGCTCTGGGAGATAGCATAGCCATCCCGCACTGCAAGGTTAAAAATGTAAAAAATCCTATTTTATTAGTAGGAATTGCTCCGGCTGGAGTTGATTTTGGCGCACCTGACGGGAAGCCGGTTAAGGTCTTTTTTCTTTTGATTACCTCACCCGAAGACCCCAGCCTGAACCTACAAATCCTGGCCCTCATTGCTCAGCTGGTCAGAAAATCACCGCAGCTCAAAGACCAGCTTTTGCGGGCCGGAAGTGCCCAGGAAGTGCTGGAGGTCATCAAAGAACTGGAAGAAAAGGTTTAATGCCAGCCAAAGGGAAAAAGGAAAAGAGTTTGGGCCAGAACCAGCCCGCCTCCACCAAAGCTTCTACCTTAGAAAAAGCAGAACCTGTTTCTCAGGTCGTAATCTCTGCCGGACTGTTAAAAATTTTTGGGGTGGGCACTCTGATCATCGGTGATAGTGGCATTGGCAAAAGCGAGGGCGCCCTGGAACTTATCGCCCGCGGGCATAAATTCGTCTCTGATGATGTGGTGGAAATTTTCCGGGACGAACAGGGACGGTTGCACGGTCGTTCTCCCCGACTGACCCGGAATTTTATGGAAATTCGGGGACTCGGTATCATTAACATCAAAGAGATTTTTGGGGCTTCCTCCATCCTGGAGGAGACGGGAGTAGACCTGGTCATCAGGCTAAAGAAGTGGAGCAAAAAAATGGAGATAGACCGCCTCGGGCTTCAGTTCCCGGAAGATTATGTCCTGGCCGGCGTCCGCATCCCACAACTTCACATACCCGTGGCTCCAGGCCGGAATATTGCTACCCTGATTGAAGTGGCCTGCCGGGTTTATCTTCTGCGTCAGAAGGGTTATCAGGCGGCTCAGGATATCGTTAACCGCCTGGAAAAAAAACTGACCAAGAGAAAATGAAAAATGAAAAAGCAAAAGCCGGCTGATTTCATTGTGGTAACGGGTTTATCAGGTTCGGGGAAAACGGTGGTCAGCCGTTATCTGGAAGATATGGGGTATTACTGTGTTGATAATCTACCGGCCAAGCTCATTCCCGAACTGGTAAACCTCTGGCAGAGAAGAAAAGTGGAGATAGATAAAATCGCTCTGGTGGTGGATATCCGGGAGCCAAATTTTTTGAAAGAATTCCCCTCGGTCCTGAAACGGCTGAAAATAAAACCGTTCGTGCTTTTCCTGGAAGCTTCCGATGAAACTCTGGTCAAGAGGTTCAGTGAAAGCCGTCGTCCCCATCCACTGGCTCCGAAAAAATCCGTTCTGGAAGGAGTCAGACTGGAAAGAAAAAAGCTGGCCAGGATTAAAGCCATGGCCGATGAGGTCATCGATACCACCGGTCTGAATCTTTCCCAGCTGAAAGAGCAGATAAGCAAACGGGTTCTCAAACAGCAAAGGCAGCTGCAGATTAACGTGGTCAGCTTTGGTTATAAATATGGTCTGCCGTTAGATTCGGACCTGGTCTTTGACACCAGGTTTCTGCCCAACCCTTATTATGTGGACGAATTGCGCGAATTGAATGGTCTGTCAAAAAAGGTTCGCGATTTTGTCCTGGATTCAGAAATAACCCAAAAATTCATTGACCAGCTTAGCCGGTTTGTGGAGTTCCTGGTTCCCGAATTTATTAAAGAAGGCAAGAGCACCCTGACTATCTCCGTAGGCTGCACCGGTGGACGGCATCGCTCGGTGGTGATAGCAGAGGTGCTGGCGGATTACCTGGAGAAGAAAAAGCTAAAAGTTAAAATAATTCACCGTGATATTTATAAATGAGGCAGAATCAGCTAAAATATCAAAAAATAAAATTTGGACAGGTCAGATGATAGGTGGCGTAATCGTTTCCCATGGTAAACTGGCGGAAGAGCTGCTAAATGCTCTGACTATTATCCTGGGCGAAGCGCCAAACATAGAGGCTATTTCTATCGGCTGGTATGATGATGTGGATGAATCCAAGAAAAAAATAAGCCAGAGTATTAAGAGGGTGGACCAGAAAAATGGAGTGATTATTTTTACCGACATGTTTGGGGGTACGCCTTCCAACCTCAGCTTTAGTTTTTTTGCCGAGAATAAAGTAGAAATCATTACCGGGGTTAACCTCCCCATGTTGATAAAATTTGTTTCCTTGCAAAGAAATAACAACCTTAAAGAGGTAGCGAAAAAAGTTGTAGAGCAGGGCAAAAAAAACATCCACCTGGTAAGCGCCCTGTTGAATTCAAGAAGCAAATAAATGACCCATGCTGGAAAAAAAAATTGTTATCAAAAACAAACTTGGCTTACACGCTCGGGCGGCGGTTAAGTTTGTCAATTTAGCCAACCGGTTCAGTTCTTCGGTTAAGATCATCAAAGACAGCACAGAAGTTGACGGCAAGAGTATACTGGGAATACTGACCCTGGCTGCCTCCCAAGGCACACCCATCAAGCTGGTAGTCAACGGCCGGGATGAAGCTCAGGCCATGCAAGCGCTGTGCGAGCTGATCAACAATAAATTTGGAGAGGAAGAGTAGCATGGAAGTCATCAGGCTGCGGGGCATTGGCGTCTCACCTGGTATTGCCATGGGTGAGGCCATGCTGGCGGAAAGCGTGGTGTTTACTTCCAGAAGAGAGATCATTCCTGAAGACCAGGTAGAGGAAGAATTGCGCCGGCTGCGCCGGGCGGTGGAAAGAACCAAAGCTGAACTTAAAATCCTCAAAGACAGCATTCAGAGCCAGGTGGGGGAACAGCAGGCTTTTATTTTTGACGCGCATCTGCTGATTCTGGACGACCAGATGCTGCTTTCCAACCTGGAAAAAGTAATAACTGAAGAGAAAGTGAAAGCCGAATGGGCCATCTCGCAGGTTAACAATTATTTTACCGGGCTCTTTGATTCTCTGGAAGATGAGTACTTCAAACAGAGAAAAACTGACATTTCTGATGTCCTGGCCCGGGTGTACCGGAACCTGGAGAGGAAAAGAGAGAAAAAAGAAGAATCAGACAAGCCAATAATTCTGGTGGCCCACGAATTGCTGCCTTCGGAAGCGGCTCACAACCTCAGCCGGAGAAAGGTCATGGGTGTCGCTCTGGATATGGGCGGAAAAACTTCTCACACCGCCATTCTGGCTCGCTCCCTGGGCATCCCGGCGGTGGTTGGTCTGCATGATGTCAGCCTGCGGGTGAAAAACGGAGATTTCCTCATCATAGACGGCACGGATGGAGAGGTGATTATCAACCCCACGCCCGCCGTGCGCCGGGAATTTCAGAGCAAGAAAGAAAAATATGAAGCCTATCAGCGTGAACTGAAAAAAATTGCCCGGCTGAAGCCAGAAACTCTGGATGGGGTGAGGTTCACACCGCTGGCGAACATTGAGCTGCCTGATGAAGTCCAGGCCGCTTTTTCTTACGGAGCGGAAGGGATTGGCCTGTTCCGTTCAGAATTCATCTACCTGCAGCGGCCGACCATGCCTTCGGAAGAAGACCATCTGTTGGTATACCAGCAGATGGCTCGTTCTACTTATCCAAAACCGGTTTACATCAGGACTATTGACATCGGGGGCGAGAAAAGCCTGCCTCACCTGAACATTGAAAAAGAACCGAACCCGGCTCTGGGGTTGAGGGCCATCAGGTTTTCTCTGAAAAACCGGGAGTTGTTCAAAATTCAGCTCCGGGCTATTTTGAAAGCCAGCGTCAAGAAAAACGTCCGCCTGCTGGTGCCCATGATTACAGAGCTGGAAGAAGTAGTAGAATTAAAAAACATCCTGGAAGAAGTAAAGACTGAACTTCGGTCAGCCGGAGTTCCCTTTGATGAAAACATTCCGGTGGGAGCCATGATTGAGGTCCCAGGAGCGGCGGTGTTGATTGAAGAGCTGATTCAGGAACTTGATTTCGTCAGCATCGGGACCAACGACCTGATTCAGTATCATCTGGCTGTGGACCGGGGAAATGAGTCAGTTTCTTACCTCTTCAAGCCCCATCATCCGGCTGTGCTGCGGCTTTTAGCCAAGGTTATCAGAACCGTTAACCAGGCTGGTAAAGAGGTGGCCGTCTGTGGGGAGATGGCGGCAGACCCATTATCAGCTATTATCCTGCTGGGTCTGGGGCTCCGGAATTTCAGCATGAACCCCATTTTTATTC
>JBBIRN010000040.1:0-12483 GCA_037441785.1 Candidatus Aminicenantota bacterium
CTGTCTTTCTAACACTAATTTTCATTACTTTCACCGCATACTCAATGTTGGTTAGGTTGCCGATATACCAGAAGCTCTCTTTTGAAATTTCAATTCCTGAGCTAATTTATCCCGATTTTCTTAGCTTCAACAAGAGGTTTGAAAGAACTATTAAAGATCAAAAAATAGAAAATGCAATTGTTCTACTCAAGCCAATATATTTGCCAAAAATATTTTTCCCTGATGATGGCTGGACTGCAGGATTTATTCAAAATGACCCTTTATTAAAAAACAAGGTAATTTTTGCCCATTATAAGAATGATAATCTATTAACTCTTTTTTCCTGTTACCCTGAGAAGAAGTTTTATCTGTTTTTATATACGGTAAAAAATGCTATGCTCTTTGAAATAAATTATAAGGACCAGCAGTTAAAATTGAGTTCTCCGCTAACTAAAGAAGAATTTGGGAATAATAAAATAGAGTTGATAAGAAACCCAAGTCAGTTTTTTGCCTCGACTTCACCTGAACTTGATGTATTTGTTAATAAATTCAAGGACATATCTTGTTTAAAATTTGATTTTCAGTACTTGACGACATTGGCCATTGAGCAAGAAAAACTCGGCTCTTTCAATCAGGCTTCATTAATATATGAAGCAATCCTTCAATTAGAGCCATACCTTGAAAACAGAATTGAGATGTATAAGAAGCTTATGTTTTGCTACTTTAAGCTAAAAAAGAATGAATCTGCAAAGAAAATTTCTTGGTTCTTATATGAAAACAAAGATTTTAAAATAAAATATGTTTTCCCAGACAAAGGTTTTTAGCATGTGGGCTGATTTAAACAATCATTAATCTCAGGAGAAAATTGAGCAATGAAAATCATAATTATTGGAGCAGGACCAGCTGGCCTTACAGCGGCCTACGAGCTTGCCAAAAATGGCCAGCAGGTTATTGTAGTAGAAAAAGATAAACAAGTAGGAGGGATCTCAAAGACCATAAATTATAAAGGCTATTATTTTGACCTTGGCGGACACCGATTTTTTACTAAGTATCCTGAGGTAGAAAAAATCTGGAAAGAAATATTGCCAAACGATTTTCTAAAACGTCCGCGACTTTCCAGAATTTACTATAACGGTAAATTTTTTTATTATCCGCTTAAACCTTTTAATGCCTTCGTCAATCTCGGGCCGCTAAAAGCCACCTCAGCCATTCTAAGTTATGCCAAAGCCAGAATAAAACCTTACAAGAACCCTGACACCTTTGAAAAATGGGTGGCCAACCAGTTCGGCCACCGGCTTTATGAAACATTTTTCAAAACCTATACGGAAAAGGTCTGGGGGATCCCTTGCTCTCAGATAAGCGCTGACTGGGCGGCTCAGAGAATAAAAGGCCTTTCTCTGAGCAAGGCTATCCTCAACGCCTTTGGCTTAACTGGAAAGAATAAGATCCGGACCCTAATAGATGAGTTTTTATACCCGAGGCGTGGGCCAGGACAATTCTGGGAAGCGATGGCAGAAAAAATCCAAAGGTTGGGATGCCAGGTAATTCTTCAAGCTGAGGCCAGGAAAATCAGACTGGAGGGTTCATCTGTCAAGGTGACTATATACCACCAGGGAAAGCAAGAGGAAATAGAAGGTGATAAAATTATCACCTCGGCGCCTCTTTCAGAAACTATAATGAGTCTTGAGACAAAGGTTCCGGATGTGGTTTATAGAGCCGCCCAGCAGTTAAGGTATAGAGATTTTTTCACTGTTTGTCTGGTAATAAAAAAGCGCGATCTTTTTCCCGACAATTGGGTTTACATTCATTCTCCAGAAATAAAAGCCGGTAGAATGCAGAATTTCAAAAACTGGAGCCCGGAGATGGTGCCTGATTTAGATCATACTTCATTGGGGCTCGAATATTTCTGTTTTTCTTCTGATCCTATTTGGAAAAAAAACGGTCAGGCAATTATAAAAAAAGCGACAGAAGATATAATAAATCTTAAAATGGTTAGAGAGACCGAACTATTAGAGGCACTGATTCTAAAAGTTCCTAAGGCTTATCCCATTTATGAACCAGGTTATAAAGAAAACGTGAAAATAATAAAAGCTTTCCTTGAAACCATAGGAAATCTTCAGACAGTTGGACGGAATGGTTTGCACCAGTATAATAACCAGGATCATTCTATGCTTTCAGGAATTTTAGCTGCCAGAAATTTACTGGGTGATTTTTGCTCTCCGTGGGAAATAAATATTGAAGATGAATATCACGAAATATCTAATAAATAAATTTTTCAGACGGCCATTAGTGCTTTAACTTTTAGGTAATTGCTTATGAAAAGACAGCCGATTCTTAGCGAACTCTCAAGAAAGAGAAAACTGAAACTTTTGCTAAAATATTTAACACCAGCTGCCCAAGTACTGGAAGTAGGTGCTGGAGATGGCTGGTTTTCTGATAGGCTTAAGCGAAGGGGATATCATTCGGTTACCCTAGATCTTAAGGAGCTGGCAGATATTATGGGAAATATATTGGACTGGCAATTGCTTGGTCTTAAAAAGGAATCATCTGATGCAGTAGTTGCTCTTGAAGTTATTGAACATGTAAATTGCCTGGAAGCTATTTGTTCTCTCTGCAAAAAAGACGGCCTAATCATGCTTTCCTGGCTGCACCCAAAATGGGACTGGTTGATGAAAATTCTTGAGAACCTACGGCTAACTCAGAAAAGGACTTCACCCCATACTAATCTTTTAGATTTCAAAAAAATAAATTTGGAGCCATTAGTGCTTAGGCGTCTTCGGCCATGTCAAGTTTTGTTCGCAATTTGGCCATCGTAATCTCTCCATTTTCAGGCCTCAGTTAGCTCCTTGAGTCAGGGCCTCACTCCACACCGGCCTCAGCTTCTCAGGCTTGATGTAAGCATACTCATTGGCCCAGTCCTCCGTGTACTCCACGAGATACGAGGTAATAAGCCTGAGATACGAGCTTACAGATGGGAACACTCCTACCACCCGGCTCCTGCGTCTTATCTCCCGGTTGGTCCTCTCCAGCACGTTGGTTGAGGAGATGCGCCGTTTATCCACCTCCGGGAAGTTATAGAACTGAAGTGAGTCTTCTGAGCCCTCTTCCAAACAGCTCATGGCCTCAGGATATTTACTCTCATACTCCTCAATAATGAGCCTGGCCAACTTCTCTGCACTCCTCCTATCCGGTTGTTGCCAGATCTGCTTCAGCTTCTCTGCCAATCGCCTCTTATCTCTGTGAGGCACTCTGGCCAGGATGTTCCTCATAAAGTGTACCTTGCATCTCTGCCACACCGTCCCCAACCACTCCTTCTTCACCGCTGCCTGGATGCCTCTATGAGCATCTGAGATGACCAGCCACACCCGCTTTACGCCTCTTCTCTTTAACCCCTTCATAAACTCCCGCCAGGTGTCTTCACTCTCCTCCCACATCGGCTCCACCGCTAACACCTCCCTCTGTCCTTCCATATCCACCCCGTAGGCCACCATCACCGCCACCGACTCCACTTTCCCCTCCACCCGCACCTTCTCATATATGGCATCTATCCATAAAAACGGATATTCCTCCCGTAGCCCCCTGGTCCGAAACTCCTCCACCCGCTCATCCAACCCCTTAGTTATCTCCGACACCTGCGAGGCCGAGATGCCCTCTATCCCCAAGCTCTTAGCCAGCCGCTCTACCTTCCTCGTAGATACCCCATTGATAAACGCCTCCTGCACCAGGCTCATTAGCGCCACCTCGCTCCTCTTCTTCTCTGCCACAAAAAACGGTATGTACCCACCCTTTCTTACCTTGGGTACCATCAGATATAGTGTCCCCAACCGAGTGTGCAGTCTCCTTACCCGGTAGCCTGAAAAATGGGTCGTCCTTTCCTGGCTGTGCTTACCTTTTGGTGCTCCTACCTTAGCTTCCGCCTCCACCCGCATCAACTCCTCTGTCAGCCATTCCAGCATCGCCTTCAGTGGATCCTCCTCCAGTAAAAACCCCGTTAGCATTTTCTCCAGCAATGCCTTATAATCTCTTTGAGCCATCGTAAGTAAAAACCTCCTTTCTTAAGTTTAAAGTCTTTAAAAGGAGATATTACGATGGCTCATCCTCTTAGATCAAATTGCGAACATTTTTATACACTAGCCTCATCCTCCTAGCTCAAATCGCGAATATTTTTATACACTAGCCACTTCAATTAAATGAAAATAACAGCTTAGGCTTTATCTCATTAAATAAACCATATCATAAAAGGCCTAATAAATAGTTCTTCCGAGAGTCTGATGAAAATTCACTCAAAAAAGACATCATACCGTTCAATATAAAAAAAAGGGCGGCCGAGGCCGCCCTTAAATTCAACACAACGCCAGACAAAAATCAGGTGCCAGCAGTGCCACCACCAATGGTCTTAGGACCAACAATCAAGTTACCATTCCAATTAGCAATATCATTGTTGAAATCCTTCATCGTGGTTACTTCATAAAGTCCCTTTTGTGGATCGGTAGGATCATATGCATAAGTATTTGTTTCAACACCATCCCTTCCAAATGAACCAACTACGAAATCATCAGCACCTGCTAGTTCTCCACTTGCTAACTCCACGCCAAAATTTGTGGTTATATTATCTCTTGTATTGATGACAAAATAATTCCCCCACTGATCTTTTAGCGGGAAAACCTTTACGTACATTCCCTGCAGGGCAGTGACAAAAGTATCGGTTGCACCTGTGATTTGGTTTGCATGATCAGGAACATTTCCGTGGTCTGTAACATAATCCATGCAGCCAGTAGCGATAGTGTTAACATCCTTCACCGTGCCTTTCTGTTTGGCTTTCTGCAGGGCGCTCATGGCGTTGGGGATAAGCAATGCGGCCAGAATACCAATGATGGCCACGACGATGAGCATTTCGATGAGGGTGAATCCTCTCATCTTTTTTAACATTTTAATACCTCCTTTTATTCTCGCCGACTATCCGCCGGTCGAGATGTTTTTCTTACGCCTATTATAATGCAAATAACGTGCCAAACCTAATCAAATTTATAAGTTATTGATATAAAATAAATTAACTCTATAGGTCGCTCCCGCCCCATCTCCAAAATGACAATCCTTGTCACCGCCTCTTGTCAATTTTTGCCACCCAGCTCTACCCATTTTTAGCCATCTCCCTCTTTCTTCTTCTTTCATCTTCTTTCGCTTCCCACTTCTTCCTCGGCCCCAAACTCCTCTTCTTTAATCTTTGATTTAAGGCCATATTTTTCATTCAGGTAACGGAGGGTGCGGTAGCTCACGCCTAGCATGGGGGCAGCCTTTTTCATCCGGCCGCCGCTTTTCTCCAGTGCCTTCAGGATGTACTTCTTGGCTATCTCATCCAGGTGGTCGTTCAAATTAAAGCCCGGCACAAGCTCAATCCGGTATTCCTCCTTTTTCACTATCCCCAACATTTCCGGTGGCAGGCAGGCGGTAGTGATGGTTTCCCGGTCCTCAATGGCCACAATGCGCTCAATCACGTTTTCCAGCTCTCTGATGTTTCCGGGCCAGGGATAGGCTTCAAAAATTCCTACTACTTCTGGCACCAGTCGCTTCATCTTTTTCCCCATCTGCTGACAGTATTTCTGCAGGAAATGCTGCACCAGAAGCGGTATGTCCTCCACCCTTTTCCTGAGGGGTGGCATCTCAAAAGAAATAACATTCAGCCGGTAAAACAGGTCTTCGCGAAACTTCCCTTCCTCAATCCTCTTTTTCAAATCCTGGTTGGTGGCAGCAATAACCCGCACATCCACCGGAATTTCTTCTGTCCCGCCTACTCTTCTTATTTTCTTTTCCTGGAGAGCCCGCAACAGCTTAACCTGGAGCCAGGGAGACATCTCGCCTATCTCATCCAGGAAAAGCGTGCCCTTGTTGGCCACCTCAAACATGCCCTTCTTCTCCGCCACGGCACCGGTAAAGGCTCCCTTGGTATGGCCAAAAAGCTCGCTTTCCAGCAGGTTCTCCGGCAGAGCCGCACAATTTATGGTCACAAAGGGCTTATCTTTTCTCCGGCTTAAATTATGAATGGCCCGAGCGGCCAGCTCCTTACCTGTGCCGCTCTCCCCGGTGATTAAAACCGTGGAGTCGGTCCCGGCCACTTTTTCAATCAGCAGGTAGATTTCCTGCATCACCCGGCTTTTGCCGATCATGTCCTCAAACCGGAACTTCTCCTTGAGGTCCTTCTTAAGCAGGATGTTTTCCATCTCCAGGTGCTTGCGCTCCAGACCCCGCGCCACCAGGATTTTTAGCTCCTCTACGTCAAAAGGCTTGACGATGTAATCCAGGGCTCCCGCCTTCAGGGCTTCTACGGCCTGCGAGATGCTGCCGTAAGCAGTAATAACTATGACCGGCACTTCCGGTTTATTCTCCTTGACATAGCGCAATATCTCCATGCCGCTTATGTGCGGCATGCGGATATCGGTGATGACCAGGTCAACGCTGTTACCATTCAGGATTTCCAGCGCCTCGCCGCCTGAGGTTGCGGTTTTAACCTCGTATCCTTCCTTCTTAAATACTACCTCCAGGACTTCCAGTAAGCTTTTTTCATCATCAATGATTAACAAGGTATCCATGATGAACTTCCTTTTCCTTTAACTTATTTCCTTTATATTAATGATAACATCTGCCCTGCCATTTATACTGCCCTTCTTTGCGCTCTATTTTATTCAAGCTCCCAAATTTAACCCTTTTTCTTCGCTCTCCATCTCCTTTTCATTTCTTGGCCGGCTGTAAAGGCAGGGTGATGATAATCTCCGTGCCCTGCCATTTTTCGGAATTAACCTGAATGGAACCCTCGTAATCTTCAACCAGTTTTTTTACCGTGGCCAGCCCCAGCCCGCGGCCTTCACCAAACCCGGAATAAAAAGGCACAAACAGGTTTTCCTTATCTACTTCAGTCAGACCAACACCCGTATCCTTAACCACAATCTTCAGCCCCTCGCGGCGGGAATTGAAGAAATTCAGGGTAAGCTTTCCACCATCAGGCATGGCCTTGATGGCATTTTTGATTAAGTTCCAGAAAATCTGTTTGAAGTGGTTGGGGTTTCCGTAATAAGTTACCCGCCGCATCAGGAAATTTCCTTCTACCTTGATTTTTTCGCTGTCCAGGTCGCCCGCCGACCGGAGCATCTCCAAAGTTTCGTTGAGCAACTGCCCCAGATCCACTTCGCTAAAAACTCTTTTGGTGGGACTGGCAAAATCCAGGAACTGTTCCAGAAGCTGCGAGACGCGGTTTGATTCCCGGATGATTACATCCATCAGCCGGGCTTTTTCCGGGTCCTGCTGTGCTTCTTGCCGCAACACCTGAACAGCCCCGGAAATAGCCGCCAGCGGATTGCGAATTTCGTGGGCCAGAGAAGCCGAAACCCGGCCGGCTTCCGCCAGCCTTTCCCGCAGGATGATTTCCTTCTGGGCTCTTTCCAGTTCCTGCCGCGCCCGGCGTAAATTCTTGGACAGGTAACTCATAAAAAAAGCCACGGCAAAGAAAACCGCCCAGGCCAGCATCAGGTTGAACAGCACTGAACCAAAATCCTGCCGGCTGGCATGCTGAGGATTAAAATAAGGAATCAGCCCAAAATAAGTCCCATCTACCAGAAAACCAAAAAGCACGGCCGCCAGGGCCGCGGCCAAGTAAGCGGCCTTTTCCGAGATGACCAGGCTGGCGGCGATGATGGCAAAAATGTACAGGAAATAGGTAGAAGTTGTTGTCCCGCCCGAGATGTAAACCATAAGCGTTATTAACAGCAGGTCCACAATCAACTGAAAATAAGCCTGGGCCAGAAGATTTTTCCCCCAGAGATAGAGCAAAAAATAGATGAGCGAAAGGACATAGAAAGCGGCAATGGCCAGGAGAAAAACCAACGGAAAATCCGCCCCCGTGGAATAATTAATAATAATTGTAGCAATAAAAATGGAAGTGATAATGATGAGCCTGAAGACTATGTAACGCAGGATATCCTTTCTGCTGATGTTATCTTTCATTTTATTTCATAAACTCATCTGGCGATTGCTGCTTCTTTTTCTTTCTGCCTATTTCTTACTTCCAAAAAATCCTTCCCTCATCCTGATTTTTTCTCTGAGTTCGCCTCTTCTTAACTTCTGCCCTTCTGCCTCAGCTCATCTCTTCTAAACTTTTTTGCCACCTTGCTTTCTTACCGGCTTCGTAAAAAAGATGAAGGAATTAGAGGGCTTTTCCTTTTTGTTTCCTTCCTTTCCTGTTTTTATTTTTATTATTTAAGTTTTTCTGTTTTAAAAACTGAGTTTTATTTTTCAAACCTTCTACCGCCGCGCCTCATCCAATTCCGTTCTTCGCCGCCACCTCATATCAGCTGAATATTTCTAACCCTGACACCTTCCTTTTCTTAGAACTTCTGAATCAGGTTAAACAGAGGCAAGTACATGGAAATAACCAGGCCGCCGACAATGCCGCCGACAAAAATCAGGACCAGGGGTTCAAGCGCAGAAAGTAACGCACTCACGGCGTTATCTACTTCATCATCAAAGAAAGAGGCCAGCTTGCTCAGCATTTCATCAAGCGTTCCGGTTGATTCTCCCACGTTAACCATCTGCACCATCATGGTCGGAAATTGCCCCTGACCTGCTTCCTTCAGGGCATCATTCAAGCTTTTACCTTCCGCTACCATCTGCCTGGCGTTCATAATCTGCCGTTCAATGACCACATTGCCTGCAGTAGTAGAAGCAATGCGCAAGCTTTCCAGCATGGGAACACCACCGGATATCAGGGTGCTCAAAGTTCGGGTAAAACGCGACAAGGCAATTTTTTTCATCAGGTTACCCATGATGGGGATTTTAAGCATGGTGCGGTCCACGCTTTCTCGCCCGACCGGAGTCTTTCTCCAGCGGTTGAAAAAGAAGACCAGACCCACCAGACCAAGAAAAATGAAAATGATAAACCTCTGCACAAAGCGGCTTAAAGCCAGAACAAAAGCCGTGATAGCCGGAAGTTGTGCCCCCAATTCCTGGTATATGCCGCCAAAAACTGGAATTACCTTCCACAACATGAAAATAGCTACCAGAATAGCAAAGGTAATAATGGCCGAGGGGTAAATCATGGCCTGCCTGACCTTGGCCCGTAACTTAATCATGTTTTCCTGGTATTCAGCCAGCCGCCGCAGCATGACGTCCAGTGAACCGCTCTGTTCACCCGAAGCCACCAGGTTGCAATACAAGTCGTCAAACACCTTGGGATGTTTGCGCAGCGCCTGGTTGAAGGCGGAGCCAGCTTCCACGTCTTCCTTAATCTCTGTAATCACCCGGCTGAAGTACTTGTTTTTCTGCTGCTCAGCCAGAAGCCCCAGGCTTTGAATCAAGGGCAGTTCAGCATCTATCAAAACAGAAAGCTGACGGCTGAAAATAGCCAGCTCTTTAAGCCCGACCTTTTCCCGCTTCAGAAACGGAATGGACGGCATGGCCCTCTTGGGCTTTACGCTGATAATGGCAATCTGGTCGCGCTGTAGAGCTCTGGTCAATTCCTCAATTGATTCCGCCACCCGTTCTCCGCCGACGACATCGCCATAACGATTTTTGCCCTTCCAGATATAAACCGGCATTTTTTCTCTCCTTACATAGCCTTATATCTCAAAGTGCCTTAGCACCGGACACCTCATTTCCCCGTGTATGACCCGGCGCCTTTCTTGCCCAAAGTCCCTTCATGCCGCTGAATTATGTCTACCAATTCTTCCGGGTTGGAAGTTACGGACATGGCCGTGTCCAAGGTAATCAAGCGGCGGAAGTACAGACTGGCCAGGCTCTGGTTCATGGTCTGCATACCGAACTTCTCTTGGCCCATCTGCATGGCTGAGTAGATCTGGTGAATCTTGTTCTCGCGGATAAGGTTTCTGATGGCCGGGTTAGGAATGAGAATTTCCATGGCTAAGACCCGGCCCTTGCCGTCAGCTCGGGGAAGAAGAGCCTGGGTTAAGACCGCTTCCAGAATCATGGAGAGGGTGACTCTCACCTGCGCCTGGTACTGGCTCGGGAAGATGTCAATGATACGGGAAATTGATTCGCAAGCCGAATTGGTGTGCAGGGTAGAAAAAGTTAAATGCCCGGTCTCGGCCACCCGCAAGGTTGCTTCCACTGTCTCCAGGTCGCGCATTTCACCGACAAAAACCACGTCCGGGTCTTCACGAAGCACAGACCTCAGAGCATTGGCGTAAGACAGAGTATCGGTAAAAAGTTCGCGCTGGTTGATGATGGCTTTTTTCGGGGTGAAATAATATTCAATGGGGTCTTCCACAGTCACAATGTGCACGTCCCGCTCGTGGTTGATATGGTCCAGCATACAGGCAATGGTCGTGGACTTTCCGCAGCCGGTCGGACCGGTAACCAGGATGAGACCTCGCGGCAGGTAGCAGAGCTGGGCCACCCGCTGGGGAATACCCAGCTGAGCAAAACTCCACATCTGCGGTAAGAAACGACGGAAGGCGGCCGCCACCGAACCTTTCTGACGGAAAACATTCACCCGGAACCGTCCCAGGTCCTTCAGGCCAAAAGACAGGTCCAGTTCCATCTTTTCTTCAAAAACTTTTTTCTGCTTATCGTTGAGGATACTGTAGATTAGCTCCTGAGTCTCAGCCGGAGTCAGCGGCGGATGGTCTATATTTTTAAGACGGCCGTGCACCCGGATGCGCGGTGGGATGTAAGCAGTGATGTGCAGGTCGCTGGCGTCCTCTTCCACCGCAATCTTTAAAAGTTCCACAA
Source organism: Candidatus Aminicenantota bacterium (assembly GCA_037441785.1). Lineage (GTDB taxonomy): Bacteria > Acidobacteriota > Aminicenantia > Aminicenantales > Saccharicenantaceae > Saccharicenans. Next base: position 10,717 of record JBBIRN010000040.1, read on the forward strand.
GCGGTTTTGCCATTTATGCCTCCTATTCCCAATCTCTCACGGTTTCTCTCAAAACTTCCTCAACCGAAGTAATGCCGTTTTTAATCTTGATCAGGCCACTGCGGCGCAATGTAATCATGCCGTTCTCAATGGCTTTCTTCTTAATCTCGCGGGTGGTAGCCCGGTTGAGGATCATTTCTTTTATTTCATCGGTTATTTTCATTACTTCAAAAAGGGCAATACGTCCCTTATACCCAGTATTGTTACAGGCTTCGCAACCTTTGGCTTTAAAAATGTGCAGGTCATCCACTTCATCTTCTCTAAAACCCATGTCCAGCAAAGCCCGGCGCGGCAGTTCATGAGGTTCACGACATTTGGTACAAAGCCTTCTGACCAGTCTTTGAGCTACGATCAGCACCACTGAGTCAGCGATCAGGAAGGGCTCAACGTTCATGTTAATCAAACGGCTGATGGTGCTCGGTGCATCGTTGGTGTGCACAGTGGAGAAAACCAGGTGACCGGTTAAGGCCGCTTTGATGGCTATGTCAATGGTGTCAAAGTCACGAATTTCACCGACCAGCATGATATCCGGGTCCTGCCGCAGGAAAGAACGCAGAGCGGCGGCAAAGGTTAAGCCTATTTCTTCTTTTATCTGAACTTGGTTGATACCAGGGATGTAAAATTCTACCGGGTCTTCCGCGGTCATAATGTTCACATCTGGCGTGTTCAGGGTGGAAATGGCTGAATAGAGGGTGTTGGTCTTACCGCTTCCCGTAGGACCGGTAACCAGAATAATGCCCCATGGTCGGTGGATAGCTTCCTGGAAAATTTCCAACGACTCTGGTTCAAACCCCAGCTGGGTTAGGTCTAGCTTGAGCATTTCTTTATCCAGGATACGGGCCACGATCTTTTCGCCGAACATGGTTGGCAGGGAGGAAACACGCATGTCCACTTCTTTCTTCTTGCCGTTATCCAGCTTGACCCTCAGCTTGATTCGGCCGTCCTGGGGTAAGCGCTTTTCGGCAATATCCATGTTAGCCAGAATCTTAACCCTGGAAAGCACCGGATTTTTAAACTTTAACGGCAGGTCGGCCACTTCGTAGAGGTCGCCGTCAATCCGGTAGCGTATTCTGAACTGCTGTTCATAAGGTTCAAAATGGACGTCGCTCGCTCCCTTTTTTATGGCGTCAATGAAGGTCTGGTTTACCAGGGTGATGATGGGCGCTTCGTTGCTGGCCTGCTCAATTTCCGTAAGATCATAATCTTCTGCTAACTCCTGCTCTTCCACCACGTTAACCCGACCCTCATCAGCCAGCTCAATATCTTCTATGAGCTTCTTTACTTTTAAAGCATCACTGACCCCGTAATACTTGTTTATGGCATTAATCACACCGCTTTCGGTGGCGATGACCGGTTGGATGCTCAGGCCTGTTCTAAAGCGAATATCCTCTATCACCTCAAAATCTGTGGGGTCAACCATGGCCAGGGTCAGGAAGGATTTGATTTTGTGGATGGGCATGACCATGTATTTTTTGGCCACGTCCGCAGAAATCAGGCTGATCACTTCTGGATAAACTTCAAACTGGTCAAGGTCAATGTACGGATAACCGAGCTGCCGGCTCAGGGCCTGGGCAATTTCTTCTTCCGTCACAAAACCCAGCGCTACCAGAGAGGAGCTTATAGGCAGGTTGTTCTTTTTTGAATAGTCTAAAGCCTGCTGCAGCTGTTCAGAATTTATTATCTTTTCTCTGAGAAGAATTTCGCCCAGTTTAGAAGCCATGACTTATA
>JBBIRN010000041.1:0-8585 GCA_037441785.1 Candidatus Aminicenantota bacterium
CCGGTAAAGTGGGCGCTTTTGAAGGTGCCGGCTATGCGGCTTCCGGACTTTACCGTCCATCCGTTGATTGCATCATGTTCACCAAAGGGAAGAAACCTTACTGCCCGGTCTGTGAGGAAGCCATCAGACAGGTGATAGATTATTATTGCCAAAAATAAAGTCCAGGATGTGCTGACCCGGAAGGTTAAGAGGTTTCAGGTATTTAGTCAGCAGAAAATTTTCTGAAGCGGTGGGGCGCTGTCCGGCCTGTGTTCAAGAAACTACCTGGAAACTTCTGACCAGGACGGTTGTCCGCTTAGAAAAGCGCTGAAGAGCTGAGTTGCTCATGGCGGAGAAGTCTGAATAATCTTTACTATCACCAGCACGGCTGAACCTTCTGCTCCGGCTTAAAGCTATTCTGGCCCGGTGTTACAATTTTATAAAATCGTAACACCGAAAAAGATTAAAAAAAAGATGCGGGCTGTTGTCAGCAAAAGGGGGGTTGATGATGGGAACCAAAAAGGTGGGGGCTTTCCCCAGCCCGCCCAGGAAAGCCATTTTTATTTTAATCTTTTGACTATATAAGTCAAGACCTTTTTTAAATTTTATTTGATTTAAAATCAAATATTTATAAAACTTGGGCCAGAAATTGCGTTAACGATGTTAAAAAATTATCCTTTTTTAAGAGAAAAAAATTAAAAAACTGTTTTGTCACCAGATAATTGAGTAAAATAAAGCTGAAGTTAGAAAATCAAGTCTTTAAAAAGGAGTAAAGCCTATGTCACAGGACAATCAAAACCAGAGAAAACTTGATATAAAGGTTGATGAAAACATAGCTACCGGTCAGTATTCAAACCTGGCGGCCATACGTCACAGCCGGGAAGAATTCATCTTTGATTTTGCTTTTGTCTTTCCAGATGGACCGATGGGCAAGCTGGTCTCCAGAATCATCCTCAGCCCGGCTCATGCCAAAAGATTTTCTGAAGCCCTGCTGGAAAACCTCAGAAGGTATGAAGAAATGTTCGGACCCATTACGCCTTCAGAAGGACCGCTGGGTTCAGGTTTTATTCAGTAAAATAATTCTGGTTTGGCTTATGTTTAGCCGGCTGGCTTGACACGGGCTGGTAAATTTAATAAAAGAAAGGCAAGACCTTTACTGAAGGGTAAAAAATATTGGAGGGCAAAATGAAAAAGAAAAATGTTTTGTTTGTGCTGTTGTTATTATTTTTCACTCAGCTTTCCTTCGGCTCTGGTTTTTTGATTTATGAACATGGAGCCGCGGCCATGGCCATGGCTGGTGCTTTTGCGGCTCTGGCTAATGATCCGACTGCTATTTTCTTTAATCCAGCTGGACTGGCCTGGCTCAAAGGAACGCAGGTAAGCCTGGGAGGAACTTTCATTTTCCCGGCCGGTTCACTCTCACTGCCAAACTGGCCAGACCCGAATTTTCAAAAAGTTTACCAGCTGGACCAGACTTTTTTCCCGCCGCATTTTTATCTCTCCAGAAGCCTGGGCCAGCGGTTGACGGCTGGGATAGGAATTTTTGCTCCTTACGGACTGGGCACGGCCTGGCCGGTAAATTACCCTCTGAAATACATCTGCACCCAGACATCTATGCAGACCATTTTTATCAACCCCACTCTGTCCTACAAAGTCAGCGAAAATTTCTCGCTGGGTGTCGGCGTTTCTTACATTACCTCTAAACTTTCTCTTGACCTCATTCGTCTGGTGGTGATTCCCGAGTTCTGGAGCGGAGATGTGCCTGTTTCCCTGAGTAAAGCCACGGGTGATTCTCTGGGTTTTAATGCCGGTCTACTTTATAAGCGCGACCAACTTGGGGTGGGCCTTTACTGGCGGAGTGGGTTTAAAGTTGATTATTCAGGGCAACTGAAGCTAAACAAAATCAAAGTGCCTGCGCCTATCCAACCTTATCTTCCTGACTCAGGCCAGGCGACTACTTCTTTCAGACATCCGCACATCTTTGGCCTGGGAATTTCTTATCAATTTACAAATAAATTTTTACTGGCGCTGGAAGGACAGTATTATACCTGGAATGTTTATGACCGCTATGTGATTAAGGTGAATTATGAAGGTGGGGGTTCAGAAGAAGAAACAGTAGAAGAAAATTTTAAGAACTCTTTCATCCTGAGAGCGGGCATGCAGTATCTTTTCCGGGAAAACCTGGCCTTCCGGGCTGGAGTCATCTACGACCAGACTCCCCAACCAGTGGAAAGCATGGACCCCACTTTACCAGATGCCAGCCGGGTGGCATTTACTCTGGGATTTGGTTATACTAAAGATAAGTTGAAGATTGATTTTGGTTATCAATATGAATTATTCTATGATCGTACTTCTCCGAACAGGAACATTTACCCAAATCAGCTCGGAGAAGGGACTTACCACACCAGCGCGCAGCTGGTTGGTGTGACATTGGGCTACAGATTTTGAATGGAGAAAAATTTTTTTGGAGGTTTAATTCATGCCTTACGAATTCAAAAACAAAAAGGGGATCACCTACTACCTGCATTCTCGTGAAGTGCAGCTCAGGGGTGGTAAGAAACAGACCATCTACTATTTTGCCCGGGACATCAGACCCGGCGCCGTGGATGCTCTGCCGGCTGGTTACAAGGTAGTGGAAACAGCCAAGACCGGCATGCCGATTCTTAAAAAAGTCTGAGCCAGGATTGATGAGTTCAGTGGCGGGGATGTCTATCCCCGTTTATAGGAGAGAGGGGTTACCTTAAAGCTCTGAGGTAGCCCCTTTTTTTCTTTTTGCCTGTTAATTCTGTTGTCGTTTTTGTCTTTCTTTTTTTCTCTCTTCTTTTTTCAGTGTCATCATCTTAAATTTTGTTCGGTTTATTTTTAAAAGCATTGATTTATTTTTTGAGGCTGCATTATACTTGAAACATGAAAAACAGAAGACCTGATTTTAATATTTTGTGGCTGTTAGTTTTCCTGATTCTAATTTCAGCTTTTTATGCCTGCGGTTCCAGAGAGAAAACCGGGGAGCAAAAAGCCGGGTCGGCCAGGTATAAAGTAGCCGTCATTCCCAAGGGGACCACCCATGAATTCTGGAAGGCAGTTCAGGCTGGAGCTCTGCAAGCCGGGCAGGAGCTGGGGGTGGAAATTTTCTGGAAAGGACCGCAGAAGGAAGATGACCGGGCCCAGCAGATTCAGGTGGTAGAAGATTTTATCAGCCGGCGAGTCAACGGCATGGTCCTGGCTCCTCTGGATGACCGGGCTCTGATGCGGCCGGTGGATGAAGCCATGGCTGAGGGCATACCAGTGGTCATCATAGATTCTAACCTGCAGGGCCAGAACTACATCAGCTTCGTGGCTACAGATAATTATCAAGGCGGCGTGCTGGCCGCCCGCCGGCTGGCTGAGGTTATGTCCGGCCGGGGCAAAATTTTCCTAGTCCGTTATTTAGAAGGTTCCGCCAGCACCACTTACCGGGAACAGGGCTTTCTGGAGACTATAACCCGGGAATTTCCCGGTCTGGAAATTCTGGTCAAGGACCAGTATGCCGGCACAACCACGGAATCAGCCTACCAGCTGGTAGAGAATTTGCTCAGCCGTTATCCGCAGGTAGAAGGAATTTTTGCTCCGAACGAATCCAGCACTTTTGGTGCCCTGCGAGCCCTGCAGGACTCTGGCCTGGCTGGTAAAGTCAAGCTGCTCGGTTTTGACAGTTCGGAAAAATTAATCCAGGCGCTCCGGCAGCATCAGCTTCATGGCCTGGTGCTTCAGGACCCGATGAAAATGGGTTATCTGGGAGTCAAGGTCCTGGTGGATTATCTGGAAGGTAAGCCGGTGGAAAAGAGGGTGGATACAGGAGTTAAGGTAGCCACTCCGGAAAACATGGACCAGCCGGAGATAAAAAGATTGCTTGAGCCTGATATTAAAAAATATGTAAGATAACTAACTCAGTGCGTGTCTGACGGAAATTCAGTAGCATGGAACAAAAAGTTATTCTTTCGGCCAGGGGCCTTTCTAAAAGCTTTGGTCTCACTCCAGTTTTACGAAACGTAGATTTTGAACTGAAGAGCGGTGAAGTGCGGGCTCTGCTGGGGGAAAATGGTGCCGGCAAGAGCACCTTAATCAAGATTTTCAGCGGTGCTTTAAAGCCGGATTCAGGCACCATGTTAGTTGACGGACAGCCCTACTGCCCGGAAACACCACTGGAAGGAAGGAAAAAGGGCCTGGCTGTTATCTACCAGGAACTGAACTTAGCCCCGCATCTTTCAGTAGAAGAAAACATCATGCTCGGCCAGGAAGAGAAACGGTTGGGCTTTGTTGACCGAAAGAAAAACCGGGAAAAAATAAAACAGGTTCTCTCCTTCCTGAACCATCCGGAAATTTCGCCTGATACACCGGTCTGGAAACTGCCCATCGGTGCCAGGCAGGTGGTGGAAATTGCCCGGGCTCTGGTGAGTGAGGCCAGAATCTTAATCATGGATGAACCCACTTCCTCGCTGTCTCAGGAAGATAGCCGGAGACTCTTTGAAATCATCCGCCGCCTGAAAACTGAAGGTGTGGGCCTCATCTATGTTTCCCATTTTCTGGAAGAAGTGAGGGAAGTGGCGGATACTTTTACTGTTCTCCGGGATGGAGAGGTAGCCGGAACCGGGGAGATGGCCAGAACTTCAGTGGAACAGCTCATCAGCCTGATGATCGGAAAGAGGCTGGAAGAACTCTATCCTGAACCTAACTTTCAGCTGGGGGAAGTGGTCCTGAAGGTGGAAAATCTGCGGGGGCAGAAGATGAGCTCTCCGGTCACTCTAACCCTGCGCCGGGGGGAAATACTGGGTGTAGCCGGGCTGGTGGGTTCCGGTCGGACGGAGTTTTTGAGAACTGTTTTCGGGCTGGACAGGCTAAAAGATGGGTTGGTAATAATCTCAGGGCAGGAATTCAGACCCCGGCATCCCCGGGAAAGCATTGTAAAAGGGCTGGGGTTTTTGAGCGAAGACCGGCAGGCTGAGGGCCTGGCTTTGAAGATGAACATCGCTGACAACCTCACCCTGAGCCGCCTTGATTTATATTCCAGGTACGGGTTTCTGGACCAGCGGAAGCAGAAAGAATCTGCCAGGCAGTGGGTCAGTCAGCTGGGCATCAAAGCCCGCAGCCCGGAACAGCCGGTCTGGACTCTGTCTGGTGGAAACCAGCAAAAAGTGGCTCTGGCCCGGCTTCTTCATCAGCAGGCAGAAGTTTTCCTTCTGGACGAACCAACCCGGGGGATTGACGTGTTGAGTAAAGCCCATCTTTATGAATTAATCGTGGAACTTTCCAAAAAACAGAAAGCCGTGATATTTGTCAGCTCCTATTTTCCTGAGCTGCTTGGTATCTGCCAGCGGATAGCTGTTTTTTATCGGGGCGAGCTGGTGGAAGTAAGGGAGCGGGGGCAGTGGAGCGAAGAAACACTGATGAAAGCAGCTATTACCGGCGGTACCAACAACACCATACCAAAAGCCAAGATGGACAGGATGGAGTGAGAGCCTTGAAAAAAGTATATCTGCGAAAATTAGGCGGAATTTTAGGCCCCTTTCTTGGACTTCTTCTGGTGCTGGCCATATTTTCTCTGATGCCGGAGATTTCCGGTCGTTTTCTGCGGCTGGCCAATTTTAAAAACGTGGCCATTCAATCAGTAATCGTGGCTTTGAGTGCCCTGGGGATGACGCTCATCATCATCAGCGGCGGCATTGACCTTTCCGCGGCTTCCAACCTGGCCCTCAGCAGTGTGCTGGTGGCTTATTTTATCCAGGCGGGTTTTTCTCCCTGGCTGGCTGCTTTGCTCGGCATGCTGAGTGGCGGTCTGATAGGTTTTCTCAACGGGTTCCTGATTACCCGACTCAGAGTGGTTCCTTTCATCGTTACCCTGGGCATGATGGGGATGGCCAGGGGTATAGCCAAGTGGGTAGCCCGCAACCAGAAGATTGATGCGCCCCTGAGCTGGCTGAACAACCTGATGGCCAGAAGCCCGCGGCCTGCTTGGCTGCTTCTGTCACCGGGTATCTGGCTGATGATCATCCTGGCCGTGGTGGTAGGCCTCTTGTTAAGAAAAACAGTTTTTGGCCGGCATATCTTTGCGGTGGGCTCTAATGAAATGACGGCCCGGCTTTGTGGGGTAAGGACCGAGCGGGTAAAGCTGGCGGTTTACACTATTTCCGGGTTGCTGTGCGGGCTGGCCGGGGTGATGGAATTTTCCCGCCTGACCGTGGGTGATCCCACTGTGGCCATGGGCCTGGAACTTGATATCATTGCCGCGGTGGTCATAGGTGGCGGAAGCCTGAGCGGCGGAGAAGGGAAGATCTCTGGAACTCTCATCGGTGTTTTTATCATGGCCTTTTTGAGAAACGGCTGTACCATGATGGGCTGGCCAAATTATTTCCAGGAAATCATCATCGGAGCCATTATTATCACGGCTGTGGCTCTTGACCGTTGGCGCCATAGACAGGAGTAAGCCGGAAGCTTTTTAGCCAGAAGTTTTCTGCCCATAAAACCCAAGGAATGATGACCTCCTCTGTCTAAACATAATGAAGGATGAATTAGAAATTTTTTCAGGAGGTTAACGATGAATAAAAAGTTGATGGCTTTCGGCCTGATGTCGGTATTGCTCCTGGTTTTAGCCTTTTCTCAGGCTAATGCCCAACCCATGAAGCGGCCGGGACCGATGGGACCTGGTCTGGGGCCAGGATACCAGCTTTTAAAGGATGCCCTGCAGCTTACACCCGAACAGGAAAAGAAGCTGGAAGAATTCAGAAAAGCCCGGCAGGAAGAAGCCAGGGCTTTTCAGGAAAAGATGCGCAGCGTGAGGGAAGAATTCAGAAAGCTGATGCAAGACCCTAATGCTGACCGCAAAAAACTGGACTCCTTGATTGACGAGATGGCCAAGATGAAAGCTGAAAGAATGAAGAGCGCGCTGAAGAACCGCGAGGAATGGAGAAAAATCTTTACCCCGGAGCAGCTAAAAAAACTGGATGAGTATCGCCAGGATATGGCTCTGAGGACCTGGATGCAGCGGCAGGCAGGCTGGAAGATGATGAAAAATATGAGGCCCGGGCGTGGGTTCGGTCCAGGATGCTGGCGGTAAATAAAAAGGTCGGCTGAGGCTTCTTAAAAGCAAAAGAGGGCCCAACCGATAGAATTTGACGGGATCAGCTGACCTGGTCCAGAGGGCGGAGTGTTTCCGCCCTTTTTTTATTTTTCCTGAAGCTAAAGGCGGAAGTTAGTAGCTAAAAATTATCATCAGATAGCTTATCCAGCCAAGACCCCCACAGGCGTGGCCTTGAAGTTTAGTACAGAGTAATTTTTTGCTTTACTTTTATTTAAATCAGTGGTATAAAGATTTCTACCTGCTGGCAGAAACCTCGGCAGGCAAACATCAAAAGTGTGAGAAAAAAAGATTTGGAGGTAAATGAGATGACTTCCTGGAAAAAAGGAGTAATTTCTTTCGTTCTGGTTCTTGGTCTTATAACTCTGGGTTCTACGGTCTTTGCCCAGCAACCACAGGGCCAGCCGACGACCAAAGATTTTGAAGGCACAGTAAAAGCAGCTCTTGGCAAATATCTTTATCTTCCTGAAACCAAGGGACTTGATATCATCGTGGCTGGCAATGTTGAAGGCGGAGTAGAAAGCCTGGTCGGAAAAGAAGTTCGGGTTAAGACCTCAGTTCTGCCTGATAAATCCAACCTCCTTCTGGCTGAATCCATGGAGATTAAAGAAGGCGGTGCTTACCGTCTGATTTACACCCGCTCTGGTGAACCTGATTTCAGCGATTATTTTGACCAGCATGTCAGGGATGATTATGTAACCCTGAACATTACTGACCTGAAAAAGCCTGAAGACTGGGCGGGAAAAACCAAAATTAAAGTTTATGGTCAGCTGGCAGATTCCAGTATTGTTATTACTGACAAAAAAGGAAAAGAAATAGCCAAGATCGTTGTTGATAAGATGACAGATTATGCCAGGTTTTACATGAAGAAATTAAGACTGTTTGACAAGTTCTGGTTCTACGTCAACGTGAAGGAACAGATGGACAAGAAAACCATGGCCAAAACAAAGGAAATCATGAAAGGCGACGTGGTTTTCTGCGGCCTGTTCTAATCAATTTTTAGAAATCAATTACCACCTTATAAAGAGAGGAGATTTAAATTCTCCTCTCTTTTTTTATGTTTCATTTTATTTTTAGCCACTTTTGCCGGGAAAATATAATTGCCGAAAACAGGGACAAGCAGAAAATCAGGCCCTAAAATCCTGGCCCTTTGAGTGGGAGAGGGCCATTTCCTAAACTTCTGGTTAAGTCTGAAAAAAGACCGAAAACATCTCTGATGAGGAAAAAAAGCAGCCAGCCCGTTCCTCAATAATTTTGGATATTATTTTTTAGGCCAACTTTTTTCTTTTCTTTTTGCTTCAGTCAGGCAAGCATTTATGGTGGGATTTAAGTAGTAACCAGTTCCAGTTTCCTGTTTGAATTAGGGCAGAAGTTTTATTCTCGGATGAGCTCAGAAAGCTGAAAAATTTCCTTCACCGGAGAGGCCGAAAGCTTCAGGAACAAAACGTCTCGTTTTTTTTCTTTAAGTGCCTGCAAATCAGCCAGGGCCTGAGCT
>JBBIRN010000041.1:8655-11560 GCA_037441785.1 Candidatus Aminicenantota bacterium
ACCGTTTGAGCTTCTGAATAATAAAGGCCGATGAATTTACCGCGGCCAGCATCACCTTTAAACAGCTGTCCGGTTGAGTGCAGGTAGGCCGGCCCATAATTCCAGAGACAGGGCCGGCCGGTTTTTTCCGTTATCAGCCGGGAAAAATTATCAAGAGCTACTTCCAAGTTGGGTTCAGGCGGCAGGAAACAGAGCAGAGAAAAATAATCAGCCGAGCGGCGGCTGTCCGTGAGGAAAGAGACCAGTTCAGAAAGAGTTTCTTCCTGGTTCGTCTGTTTGAAATCTTCTGCCGGCTGGTCAGCCAGGCCGGTTTTAAGCAGCTTTTTAGTTTTTATCTTGGTTAATTCAACATCAGGCTGGTCAAAAGGATTGAGGCCCAGAAAATGACCGATGACGGCTGTGGCCACTTCCCAGGCGTAAAAATGTTCAGCCAGCTCTTCTTCTTGACCGGTGATGTGAATCAGGGGATGATGCTCACTGGCCCGCTGCTTTCTTTCGGCCTGAAAGACATCAACCTGTTCCCCAGAGCGGTAAAGGACAAAGACCCGGTCCTGGCTGTAATTTTCGGCTGAAACCGGCATAGTCTCCACCACCGGCACCACACCCCGGCCTTCTTTGCCGGTGCTTTCCGCGATCAGCTGCTCCAGCCAGCGCCCAAAACTCTTCCAGCCTGAGGGCAGAAGGAGGGTTAATTTGTTGACGCCTTCCCCAGCCAGTTTCCCTAAAGCCAGACCCAGCCTGAGGCCAGCATGATGGTAATCGCCGCTCTTCAGATGGAGATAACTTTTGACAGCCGGGGTCAGGAATTTTCCCAGGTCCAGTCCCAGGAGCCCGACCGGAAAAAGTCCAAAAGGCGATAGGGCAGAAAACCGGCCACCAACCTCGGGAAAACCAGGGATTATTTTCCTGAACCCAAGGCTCCGGGCTATTTTTTCCAGCGGTGTGCCGGGGTCAGTAATGGCCACGAAATAACGACCAGCCTTATGGCCGAGTATTTCCTTCTGCCGGGCATAGAAAAAATTCAGGAAACAAAGCGTCTCCGTGGTAGTTCCGCTTTTAGAGGAGACAACAAACATAGTTTCGCCAGCCTGTTTATCGGTCAGATGAGCTACCTTCAGAATTTCTTCCGGGCAGGTAGAATCCAGCATGGTCAACTGCCGTCCGCCGGGCGCCGGAAGAAGGTCGCTGATAGTCTTGGGAGCCAGGCTGGAGCCACCCATGCCCAGAAGCACGACGTGCTTGATACCTTCTTCCTCCAGCTCCTGGCTTTCCTTCTGGTAATCCGCCAGGAAATCTTGCATCCGTAATGGACTTTCCAGCCAGCCCAGACGGTTGGTGATTTCCTGGTCCTGGTCTTTCCAGAGAGTAAAATCTTTTTTCAGCAGCCGGTTGAGGAAATCTTCTTTTAACAGATGGTTAAGTCCCGTTTCCATTTTTTCCTGAAACCGGTTGAAATTTACCAATTCCACTTTCATGCCCATAATTATACAACAAAAAACTGACTAGCCCGAGAGAAGAAAATTTTCTTGCCCCGCTCCAGAAAATATTGTAAAAAAGTTCAGTAAACGAGTTCAGGAGAGGAGATGTTTATGTCAGGAAAAAAATTAGTCTTGTGTCTGTCCATATTTTTATGGCTGATTGGTGCCTGGCAACCCGGGTTACTGGCTCAGGAAAAAGCGGCTGTTAAACCAGAAAATTTGGTGGGGAAATGGGAACTGGTCGTTGAAGCCGAAGGTCTGGTGATTAATTTGCTCATGCAGCTGGAACTGGAAAAAGAGACCCTGGTCGGCCGGATGACTGACCAGTATGGCACTTTTTCTGATGTTCCCCTAACTGAGCTCAAGCTGGAAAATGACACCCTGACTTTTGTGCTGACCGTGGCTTCTCCGCCAGATGGTGTGGTTCGGCCCTGGACTTTTGAACTGAAGGTAAACGGGGAAGAAATGGAGGGCCTGGTTTACAACAACGAAATGAACATCTCTGTCCCAGTCCGGGGCAAAAAAGCCAGTTGAGAACAGAAACAATAAAAAAAATCAACGGAACATCAATTTTTTAAATTTTCCAGCCTGGATAAATCGGGATGTTTTAGATGGAAACCGGTAGCTTCTTGGTAAGCTTTAGCCACCCGCAGAGCTTTACCTTCCTCAAAAAGATTACCCACAAAAGAAATGCTTAACGGTCGGCCGTGGTCGTCAAAACCGCAGGGAACAGCTACCTGAGGATGACCGGTTAAATTGGTCAGCAGAAGACTGGTTCCGCCAGAGGTGGTGACATAAACATCAACGCCTTTAAGTTTCTGGTCCATTTCCTGGATGAGCAAAGTGCGCAGACGGTTGGCCTGAATGTACTCCACCGCCGGGATGAACCTGGCCTGGCGGAAGACGTTGGGCCAAGCCTCCCGCCCCTGCCTGACCATCTGGTCATCAAGGTTTTTCCTGGTCAGCTCGTCAAAAGCCGCGGCTGCTTCAGCGTTTAAGATGAAGCTGATGATGTCGGGGTTAATTTCCGGCAGGCTAATTTCTACCAGTTCAACCCCGAGACTCCGCAGCGTCTCCAGCACGGCCAGGTATTTTTCTCGGTTATTCTTCACCTGGTCAAAGGCGCTTTTCAGGTAGCCAACCTTGATGTTTTTTAATTCTTCCCGGCCGTTGTAGCTGAACGGTAAATCAAACACCGTGCGGTCGAGACCATCAGGGCCAATCATCTCCCGGAAAATGAGAGCCAGGTCTTCTGCTGTTCTGGCGATGGGCCCGATTTTATCCATGCTCCAGCTGAGGGCCATTGCTCCATGACGGCTGACCCGGCCAAAGGTCGGACGAAGGCCCGAGGTTCCGCAGCGGGTTGAAGGAGAGACGATGGACCCCCAGGTCTCGGTGCCAATGGCAAAGGCTACCAGCCCGCCGGC
>JBBIRN010000041.1:11598-12299 GCA_037441785.1 Candidatus Aminicenantota bacterium
AAGAACCGCTGGAGCCTTGGTTTGGGTCCCAGGGATTTCTGGTTAGGCCACCAAACCAGACATCTCCCCAGGCCAGTTCGCCCATACTGAGCTTGGCTACCAGCACAGCTCCGGCTCTGGTCAGTTTTTCAAACACGGTGGCATTTTCGTCAATCATCTGCGTCTTGTAGATGGGCGAGCCCCAGGTGGTCGGATAACCTCTGGTGGCGAACACGTCTTTGAGGCCATAAGGGATACCATGAAGAGGACCCCGGTAGAGGCCGGCGGCCAGCTCCCGGTCAGCTTTTCTCGCCTGAGCCAGAGCCAGGTCTTCCGTCAGGGTCACCAGGCAGTGAAGTTTGGGGCCGTACTTTTTCAGTCTATCCAGGTAAATTCTGGTCAGGAATTCGGAACTTATCCTCCTGTTTTTTATCAGCCAGGCCAGTTCTTTGACGGAATAAAAAGCCAGGTCTTCAAGGTTTTCGGGCAGAGGAACTTCCCGGGGTTCATCGTAGATGAACTCAGTCCGGCGGCGGAATTTATCCAGGTCAAAACCCGGTGGCAGAGGGTTGAAAAGCAGAGCCGGGGAGACGTCGTTGGACAGAGGAATTTCCCTCATTTTTTCGTAGCTCTGAAGGTTTTCTTCCAGGTCTTTGAGCATCATGGCTCTTTCTTTGGCGGTGAATTTCAGCCCGGCTATCTTTTCAGCTGAAGCCACATCT
>JBBIRN010000042.1:0-12239 GCA_037441785.1 Candidatus Aminicenantota bacterium
TATCCCTTTCAAATATGACTTCTTCGCCCAGCGTTTCATCATCTCGGATCCGCCGGAACGTATCACCCTCAATGTGCTTGAGCAAGGTAAGTTCTTTAGCAGGATTATCACTCGGGAAACTGACCATAGCCAGATTTCCATCCCAGGGCAGTATCACTGTTTCTCCCCACCATGGTTGCTCATCATAATAGCCGGCATAATCTTCAAGGTTTATGCTGGTGGCCGCCGGCGCTTCTTTTTTTGCGGCGGCTTTTTTCAAAATTTCTCTCATTCCCCGGGCATATTTTTCCGGTTCCGTTCCCGAGGCGTTTATCATCACCACAAAAGCCTGTTTTTTGCCAGGGTCAATCATCAGGGTGCTTCGGTAGCCGGGACAGGAGCCACCGTGTCCGACAATGGTCTTTCCGTCAATTTGATACACTTCAAACCCCAGCCCCCAGGAAGTTTTCCAGTCAGGGTCCATCCAGTGCACGCGTTGCATTTCACGGAGGGTCGGGGCTTTGAGAACTTCTTCTCCGCCTTTTTCCAGAAGCCGAAATTGCCAGGAGGCGAATTTGCCTAAGTCCAGCACCGTGGAAGAAAAGCCGGCTGCTGGCTTGATGCCTTCTGCCTGAAAGAAGGGCAGCATCTCCCGTGTTCCGCTACGTGTTAACGAGCTGTAACCGGTAGCCAGTTGCCCGCGCCATAGCTCTTTTGGAAGATAGGGACGGGTATCTTTCAGGCCCAGCGGTTTGAGAATCTTTTCATTCACGTAATCATCGTAGGACATCCCTGAAACTTCAGCCACAATTTCTCCCAGAAGGGCCATTCCCAGGTTGCTGTACTGAAAATAGGTTGATGGGGGATAGAGAGTTTTCTGCTGGCCAAGCTTTTCTTTAAGCTGTTCCCTGGTTGGGAAGTGAAAATCAGGCTTGCTCCAGTAAGGATAATCTGATTCGCGCGGCAGACCCGAAGAATGAGTGAGGAGGGAGCGGATGGTAATCGGCCCGCTATCTGGGTACTGCTGCTTGATATTGAACCAGGGCAGATGTTCGCTTACTTCATCATCCAGCCTCAGTTTGCCAGCGTCACGCAGTTGCATGATGGCTATTGAAGTAAATAGCTTGGAGATGGAACAGATGCTGTAAATGGTGCTGGGTGTGGTCTTTACTTTTTTCTCCAGGTCGGCCAGGCCATAGCCTCTGGCAAAGATTACTTCCTGGTTTTCTACGATGGCAGCCGAAATTCCCGGAAGTCTTTCGTAATCGCGCTGGGCCTCGAGCCAAGCGTCTATCAGCCTGAGGGCTTCGGAATAATCAGCTCGGCCCGGCGTTTTCTCCTGGGCGTATGGAAGCCTGTTAGCGTTAGCGACCGTGAATAACAAAAGGAAAATTAAAAAGGGCCATAAATATTTTTTTCTCATGGCTGCCTCCTGTCTTGTTTTTCCATCTGGGTATCTCTATTTAACAATAAATGACGGTCTTTATAAAGTCCGATTTTGCCCTATCTGTGCCGCCGGCGAATCTATCAAGTCATAAACCATCAGCAATAAATTTTCCTGGCTCAGGTATAAAAATCGCCGGCAAAACTTTAAAAAAGCTGATTTAGAAATTGCGGGCATAATAAAAAAGCAGCAACTTTCTTAAGAGGTTGAGAGTAGCGCAGACCCAGGCGTGCTTATCATCACAAGCTGGCTTGTCATCCTAAAGATACAATTAATTTTCGTGGCTGAATTTTTTTATAGCACAAAAAGTGTTTTCTTGTTCCTGAAATGAATAATAATAATTGGCAAGAGCAAAAATCATGATGAAAGCCATTCAAGATATTTTTAGCAAGCATTTTGCCCACTGGCAGATAACTTTGCCAGAAGAAAACGTCAGGAAAAAAGAAAGTGGATACATCCAGAAGGCGGGCTGGCTGATTCAGTTCTGCTTCGGAAAAGATGAGAGGGGAGAACATCATGATTATTATGCGGCTCATAGAATGAACGACGACCGCTATGTGCGCATCTATGAAAACGGGAAAGAGACTGATCTTCCTGCTCTTCTGAGCTCCCGCCGCCTCAGCGAGGACCCTGAGGAAGACCAAAAGCTAGAAGAGGAATATTCCCGCCATAACCGGGAAATTGGCCGGATGCTAATTGATAGAGTCCTTGACAAGTTCTATGTTAATATGTTTCTTCATGCCGGTCTGGATGAAGAAAAAGAGGAAAAATGATATAAAAAACCTGGCCCGAATATTAAACATTGACCAGGAAACGAAAAGAAATAAAATCTTTGATATGGCCAATTTAAATTATCTGAGCTATTTAGAGTGCGGGTGGTGCGGGGAAAGGCTGGAGCCGAATAAGCTCTGGAACCTCTGTCCGAAATGCGGCAAGCCACTTCTGGCCCGTTACGACCTAGAGGAAGCCAGCCGGGCCTTGGGACCTCAGGACCTTTTAAACCGGGAGCCAACGCTCTGGCGTTATCGGGAGCTTCTTCCCCTCCAGGATGATGCCCACAAAGTTTCGTTGGGAGAAGGTTTTACTCCTTTGCTGAGGGCCTGGCGCCTGGAAAAAGAGCTGGGGCACAGCCCGGTTTATGTAAAGGATGAAGGGCTTAACCCGACCGGTTCTTTTAAGGCCCGCGGCCTGTCTGTGGCAGTTTCCAGAGCTCTGGAACTTGGGGCTAATGCGCTTTCCATTCCCTCGGCCGGAAACGCAGCCTGTGCCCTGAGTGCTTATGCCGCTGCTGCCGGCCTGGAAGCCCATGTTTACATGCCCGCTGATGTTCCCAGGCCGTTTATCAATGAATGCCGGGTGCTTGGGGCTCAGGTTCACCTGATTGATGGGCTGATTACCGATTGCGGTAAAGCGGCCAGAGCTGACCTCGAAAAATACGGACGTTTTGACCTTTCCACCCTGAAAGAGCCCTACCGGGTTGAGGGGAAAAAGACCATGGGCTATGAACTGGCCGAACAGCTGGATTGGACGCTCCCTGACGTTATTATCTACCCAACCGGCGGCGGGACTGGACTGGTGGGGATGTGGAAGGCTTTTGAGGAGATGGAAAAATTGGGGTGGGTTGGCACCAGAAGGCCACGCCTGGTGGCCGTACAATCCTACGGCTGCGCCCCGATTGTCAAAGCTTTTCATGAAGGGAAAGAGTTTGCCGATCCCTGGCCGAACGCGGCCACCATTGCTGATGGCCTGCGCGTTCCAGCAGCCATAGGAGATTTTTTGATTCTGCGAGCCCTCAGAGAAAGCCAGGGGACGGCGGTGATTGTTTATGATAAAGAAATCTTGGAAGCTACGTATCTTCTCGGCAGGACCACGGGTATCTGGCCCGCACCCGAGGGAGGAGCTACGCTGGCTGCTTTCCTCCGCCTCAAGCAAAACGGCTGGATAAAGCCAGGGGAGTCAGTTGTCCTGTTTAATACGGGAAACGGAGCGAAATACTCACATCTCTGGGACCGGCTGGAGAGCGGGGAGGGAAGCAAATAAGTTTGTGCTGAGTTTATCTATGGCAGCCCCTGAAGACTTTAATGGGGGCGCGGGGCAAAAAGGTGGTAAAAGGCTCGCCGTCTGACCCGGGTGTCGCGGCTGAGTGTTTTTCGGGAGGAAGTGTTTGAAGGTGGGGGAGCTTTACTATGAGAGAATGAATCTTTTCTGTGTGGGGGTGAAGTGAGGTAATTCGCTTAATGAACTCTTCTAATACCGGACCTGCCAATTCTCTTATTGGAGCTTACCTGACAATTCCTGTCCAACTCTTTTAGCAGTGCTCACTGAACCTTTATCACTAACCACAAATCCTTGCCACCTGGCCAGCTCTTTTAGCTGTGCGCGCGGAATCTTTATCTCTAACCATAAATCCTTGTCTCCAGGCTAATTTCAAGCCGATATTTAAGAGGTTCATCAGCCCGAGAGCAGTGTTATTTCGTGTGGATTTTCTCGTGAGGCAACGAATCATTTTTGTGTAGATATTAGGGGAGACAGTTGGTTTGCTTGACATGATTTGCCAGGCTGTTTATCATTTCCAGGGGCTCTGGTCGTGAGTTAAGGCCAGAGAAGTCAAAAGAAAGTGGAAATAGTTCAGTTGATTCTGGGCTTTGGCGAAATAAATGAAATAATAAATGAAATAAAAGAAAAAAGCGCCACGGAGGAAAATTTAGTCCTTTTGCCCAACATATGAACAAACATTCATATATTAAACGTTGAAAGGAAAGATGGGTATGCGAAAAGAAGTTATTTACGAAAGAATTATTGAGCAACTTAAAGAATTGTTTGAGAAGACGGATGACCCGGTGGCCAGGATGGCCACCATTAACGCCCTGCTTTATCATAAAATTGATTATTACTTCTGGTGCGGGTTTTATTTGCTCAAAGATGATGAATTAATCGTTGGGCCGTACCAGGGTCCGCTGGCCTGCCTGAAGCTGGCGCACCATAAAGGCGTATGCTGGGCTGGGGTGCTGGAAAAGAAGCCGGTTATTGTGCCGGATGTCCATCAATTTCCGGACCATATTGCCTGCGATGAAAGGTCACAATCGGAAATTGTGGTGCCGGTGTTTAATTCTGACGGCAGCGTTTATGGGGTCATTGATGTGGATTCCGATAAGCTGGCCAGCTTTGACGAAACCGACGCCCATTACCTGGAAAAAATAGTAAAGATGATTTTTGAGCCTTAAAACGAAGAAGCTCGTCAGCTTTTACTGAAGGACAAATTTGATTTTGTAGAATTTCCGCTTGCCGATTTTCAGGATTTGCTCGGGTTTGCTGGCGTCGAGCTGGTAGTCAATGCTTTCTACCCGCTGGCCGTCCAGGTAAACGCCGCCCTGGCGAATGAGCCGTTTAGCTTCACCTCGGGAGGGGACAAGACCCAGGTTGAACATGGTTTCCACCAGCTCCACCCGCGGTGTTTCTTGGCTGACCTTCACGATTTTTTCTTCCATCTCTTCCGGGATTTCTTTATGCTTGAAAATGCGGTCAAATTCTGCAGAAGCTTTCCGGGCTTCTTCCTCTCCCCAGAAATCAGCCACAATCATTCTGGCCAGCTGAGCCTTGAGGTCGCGGGGGTTTACTTTACCTTCACGGGCCTCTCGCTTCCAGGTTTCAATCTGGTCGGTGGGCACGTCAGTCAGCAGTTCATAATAGCGGTACATCAATTCATCAGAAATGGACATCAGCTTGCCGAACATTTCCTGAGGCGGTTCGTTGATGCCCACGTAGTTACCCAGAGATTTGGACATTTTCTCCACGCCGTCCAGGCCTTCCAGCAGCGGCATGGTCAGTATGACCTGTGGTTCCTGGCCGTACTCGCGCTGGATTTCCCGGCCGACCAGCAGGTTGAATTTCTGGTCGGTGCCGCCGAGCTCCACATCAGCCTGGAGGGCCACCGAATCATAAGCCTGCATCAGCGGGTAGAGAAGTTCGTGAACTGAGATGGGGAGGCCGGCTTTGAACCTCTTGGTGAAGTCATCTCTTTCCAGCAGCCTGGCCACGGTGTATTTGGAAGCCAGCTTGATGATGTCAAAGCTGGTTAGCGCCCCGAGCCAGCGGGAGTTAAAATCAATGACAGTTTTTTCCGGGTCTAATATTTTAAAAACCTGTTGTTTGTAGGTTTCAGCATTTTTGTTGATTTCCTCGCGGGTCATGGCCGGCCTGGTAGCCGAGCGTCCGGTGGGGTCGCCAATCAAGCCCGTAAAATCGCCGATCAGAAAAACAACGCGGTGCCCGAGTTCCTGGAAATGTTTCATCTTTCGCAGAAGGACAGTGTGCCCAAGATGGATGTCAGGAGCCGTGGGGTCAAAACCGGCTTTGACGGTAAGAGGTTTGTTTTCTTTGATAGACCTTTCCAGTTTGCGCACCAGGTCTTCTTCCTGGATGATTTCTACCGCTCCTTTCCTCAGGAGCTTCATCTGTTCTTCAACTGGCTTGAACATGGCTTATACCCTTAAAGAAATTTTAGCTATAAATATGACCTATTATGGCCAGAATTTCAAGGGAATTATGGCAGAATATCACAAAAAAATACAGGCTAAAAAAGGCGGGAGATGGAGATGACGCCGGGGTAATGGCCATTTACGTGGGGGCAAGATTTTGTGTGGGGGTAGAAAGCGGAAAAAACTAACGAGCAAAAAGGACTGATGTGGGTTAGGAAATTTTCTGGACATCTTAATTTTTCTGGCCATTCCTTTAATTAAAGCTGGCATAATTAAAGTTGGTAGGAAAATCCTGGGTGGGCAGGGCGGTTTGCGGGACCTAAAGCGGGAAACAGGTTTGTGATATTTTTGGGTGCGAGCCGCAGCTTTTTTGCTAAACTTAAGCAGGGAAAAGAGCGGAAAACAGGAACAAACGCGAAATATAAGATTTTTTACCGATGATAAGTAGTGGCCTGGCTTTGTTCTTAAAAAAATATTACGTTTAGCAATTGGACGTGGATGCCCAGGGCTACAGGCGCACCCAATTGACCCCATTTTTTAGAGGATGAAGACTTTGCGGCCGCGCACTTCCAGCCTGCCTTCAAAGTACAGGCGAACTGCTTCCGGATAAATCTTATGCTCCCACTCCAGGATGCGGTCAGCCAGCGTTTCTTCGGTGTCGTCCTGGTAAACCGGGACCACGGCCTGAAGAATTATCGGGCCGGCATCCACCTCTTCCCAGACAAAATGAACCGTGGCACCGGAATAACGTACGCCGTAATCAACCGCCTGCTTCTGGGCATGAAGTCCCGGGAACGAAGGCAGCAGGGCTGGGTGAATGTTCATAATCTGGTTGCGGAAAGCCTGGCAGAAAAGGGGAGTGATTATTTTCATGTAACCAGCCAGACAAACCAGGTCCACCTGTCTTTTTTTCAGTTCGTCAACGATGGCGGCATCGTAGGCTTCCTTGCTGGGAAAGCTTTTGGGGTCCAGATGAAGCGTCTCCAGCCCTCTTTCTCTGGCGGTCTGCAAGCCTGGCGCTTCAGCTTTGTTGCTGAAAACCAGAACAATTTCGGCGTCAATCGTGCCGGCCAGCATGGCGTCATGAAGGGCCCGGAAATTAGAGCCGCGACCGGAAAG
The DNA here is from genome assembly GCA_037441785.1 of Candidatus Aminicenantota bacterium. GTDB lineage: Bacteria > Acidobacteriota > Aminicenantia > Aminicenantales > Saccharicenantaceae > Saccharicenans. The sequence continues at coordinate 7,021 of JBBIRN010000042.1, forward strand.
CAGCACCGCCACCCGACCGTGTTTTTTCGGACTCCGGAAAAATTGCTGTTCGTTCATCATTCCCCCTGAATTTATTACTAATCTTTTTTTACCTGAAAGTAATTCGGGATAGCGTTTTTCCAGGCGTTGTAAGCCATCTCCACCGTCTGTTCCACCACCTTTTTCTTCTTATGCCAGATAACCATTTTTTTACCACCGGTCTTCCCGATCACTCTGGCTTTAACCTTCAGTTTCCTGGCCAAAACCAGAATCTTCTTCACGTTTTTTTCTTTAGCCACCAGGATTATTCTTGACTGGCTTTCGCCGAAAAGAAGCGCATCAGTACGGATGGGATCATTCAGCTTGACTTCAAAACCAACCTTTCTGGGGCTTTTAAATGAACACTCGGCCAGAGCCACAGCCAGACCGCCGTCGGATACATCATGAGCGGTCCTGACCAGTTTCTGCCTTATGGCCTGGCGGCAGCATTCCTGCACTTTTTTCTCGGTCTCAAAGTTGAGGACTGGTGGCTGTCCCTTTTCTTCATCAAAGACCAGCTTCAGATACTCCGAGCCGCCAAGCTCTTCTCTGTTTTCACCGAGCAGGATGATGGCTTCGTTGGCTCCGAGAAAACCGGCGGAAGGCACGGTAGAGACATCCTCCACCAGGCCCACAATGCCCAGCACTGGTGTCGGATAAATGGCCCGACCTTCTGTTTCATTGTAGAAGCTCACGTTTCCACCGGTAACCGGAATATCAAACTTTCGGCAGGCTTCGGCAATCCCTTCCACTGCTTCCTTGAACTGCCACATGATTTCCGGTTTTTCCGGATTGCCGAAATTGAGGCAATTGGTCACGCCAATGGGCATGGCGCCGGCGCAGGCCAGGTTGCGGCAGGCTTCAGCCACAGCGATCTGCCCGCCGCGGCGGGGGTTGAGGAAGGCATAACGGGAGTTGCCGTCCAGGGTCATGGCCAGCCCCTTTTTCAGGCCTTTTAGCCTGAGCACAGCTGAGTCAGCTCCTGGTAAGACCATGGTGTTAACCTGGACCATGTGGTCATACTGCCGGAAAACCCATTCCTTGTCCGCCAGGTTGGGCGAAGCTACCATCTGCAGAAAGACCTGGTTCAGGTCAGAGGGCATTTCCGGCATTTTAAGCCGGCTGATTTTCTTTATAAAAGCCGGAGTTCGGGCCGGACGCCGGTAAGCCGGGCAGAGGTCAACCACGGCTTTTACGGGAATATCAATGACCAGCTCTCCGTGGAAATAAGCCTTTAGCCGTCCGTCATCAGTGACCCTGCCGATGACCACAGCATCAAGGTCCCACTTGCTGAAAATTTTTTGCAGCTCCTGAACTTTATCCGGTTCAGCCACGATGAGCATTCTTTCCTGTGATTCCGAGAGCATAATCTCGTAGGGGTTCATGCCTTCTTCGCGCTGGGGGACAAGGTCAAGGTTAATTTCCATTCCGGTGTCAGCTTTGGCCGCCATTTCCGTGGTGGAGCAGGTCAGCCCGGCCGCGCCCATATCCTGGATGCCGACGATTAAATTTTTGGCCATGGCTTCCAGACAGGCTTCCAGCAGCAGCTTTTCTTTAAACGGGTCGCCGACCTGAACGTTGGGCCTTTTTTGTTCGGTATCTTTGCCAAATTCAGCCGAAGCCATAGTGGCCCCGTGGATGCCGTCGCGTCCGGTTTTGGCGCCGACATAAATAACTGCATTACCAACACCCTGAGCCCGGGCAAAGAAGAGTTTATCTTTTTCTGCCAGACCGACGCAGCAGACGTTGACCAACGGGTTCTGGGAGTAACATTCGTGGAAGTAAACTTCACCGCCCACGGTAGGAACGCCGAAAGAGTTTCCGTAGCCGGAAATACCACTGACCACACCTTCCATGATGGACCTGTTTTTAGGATTATCCAGCGGGCCGAAGCGCAGAGAATCCAGCACCGCCACCGGTCTGGCGCCCATGGTAAAAATGTCGCGCAGAATTCCACCCACACCGGTGGCCGCACCCTGGTAGGGTTCTATGTAGGAAGGGTGGTTGTGGGATTCAATCTTGAAAACTACGGCCAATCCGTCGCCGATGTCCAGGACGCCGGCGTTTTCACCTGGTCCCTGAATGAGATATTTTCCTTTGGTGGGAAACCTTTTCAGGTAAACCTTGGAGCTTTTGTAACCGCAATGCTCAGACCACATCACGGAAAAAATGCCCAGCTCGGTCAGGTTTGGTTCCCGGCCCAGGAGCTTGACGATGTAATCGTATTCGTCTTTGGTTAAGTTGTGGTCGGCCAGAATTTTTTCATCAATCATGGTTTTCATCCTTAAAAAGTGCCTATAAGCGGACGCAGCGGTGAAACTTTGGGCCTGGTGCTTTTTATGGCTTTCTTTTGGCCGCTGCCAGCCTTTTTTTCTAAGTAGTTAATCATAGATTGGAAGATAATGCGGCCGTCGTCGCTGCCCAGGATTTTCTCAGAGGCCCGTTCCGGGTGGGGCATCATACCAAGAACATTGCCCTGACGGTTGATAATACCAGCGATGTTATTAACCGAGCCGTTGACGTTGGCTTCTTCCGTAACCCGTCCTTTTTCATCACAGTACCTGAAGACAATCTGTTTGTTTTTTTCCAGTTCGGCCAGAAGCTCGGGTTCGGCGTAGTAATTGCCGTCAAAAAGGGCAATGGGAATGCGTAGCACCTGACCTTTCCGGGCGGCGTTGGTAAAGGCCGTTTTCTGGTTTTCTACCCTAATGTACACGTGCTGGCAGAGGAACTTGAGGTTTTTGTTCCTGAGCATGGCGCCGGGCAGGAGGCCGGCTTCCAGAAGAATCTGAAAACCGTTGCAGATACCGAGCACCAGACCACCGGCCTCAGCGAATTTTTTAACTTCAGCCATGATGGGGGAGAAGCGGGCGATGGCCCCGGAACGAAGGTAATCGCCGTAAGAAAATCCACCGGGCAGGACCACACAGTCCACCTGCTGCAGGTCATGGTCTTTGTGCCAGAGAAAAACTGTTTCCTGGCCCATGACATTTTGCAGCACGTGGAAAGTGTCATAGTCACAGTTAGAACCAGGGAAAACAACCACTCCAAACTTCATCTTTGCATCCTTTCTGCCCGATTGCTCAGGCTTCAATAATTTCCCAGGTGAACTTTTCAATGATGGGGTTGGCCAGTACTTTGTCCGCTATTTCGGGGATTATTTTTTCTGCTTCTGTGCGGTCAATGTTTTCCAGTTCAATCTCAAAAACCTTGCCCTGACGAACATCCCTGACGGCTTTGTAGCCAAGGGTGTGCAGGGCGTTTCTGACAGTCTGTCCCTGAGGGTCAAGGACGCTGGGCTTTAAGGAAACCAGGATTCTAACTTTCATTTAAAAACCCTTTCAAAAATAAAATCTATTTTCTGGAGGAATGGCTCCAGAGAAAAGCAAGCTTCCAGTTCTTTTTCGCTCAGATGTCTGGTAATTTCTGGGTCAGCTTTGACCAGTTCTCTGAAGTCAGAACCTTCCTGCCAGGCTTTCATGCTGCAGTTTTGCACCAGTTTGTAAGCTTCTTCGCGGGTCAGGCCCTTCCTGGTCAAAGCTAACATCACAGCCTGGGAAAAGATCAGACCCCGGGTGGCCCAGATGTTCTGCATCATGCGTTTGGGGTAGACATGCCAGTTGTTGATGATGTCAATCATTTCAGAAAGAAGATAATCAACAATGATGAAAGAATCGGGGAAAATGACTCTTTCGGCCGAGGAGTGAGAAATGTCCCTTTCGTGCCAGAGAGGAATGTTTTCCAGAGCAACCTGAAGATTTCCCCGGACTATCCTGGCCAGGCCGGCCACCCGCTCGCAGCGCACGGGGTTTCGCTTATGGGGCATGGCGGAAGAACCTTTCTGGCCCTTGGTGAAAGGCTCCTCCACTTCCAGAACTTCAGTTTTCTGCAGGTGGCGAATTTCCAGAGCAAATTTCTCCAGCGAGGTGGCGATGAGAGCCAAACAGCTCATAACTTCAGCATGACGGTCTCTTTGCAAAACCTGAGTTGAAACTTTGGCCGGTTCAAGCCCAAGGAGTTTGAGGGCGTATTTTTCTACTCTCGGGTCAAGGTGAATGTAGGTACCGACGGAACCGGCTATCCGGCCCACCCTGATTACTTCTCTGGCTTTTTCCAATCTTTCTAAATGCCGGTTTACTTCTTCGTACCAGACAAGGATCTTAAAGCCAAAAGTCACTGGCTCGGCGTGGACGCCGTGGGTCCGGCCGATGCAGGGCGTTTTCTTGTATTTAAGCGCTTGTTTTTTCAGGATTTTCTTCAGCTCCAGCAATTTTTTTTCTACCCGGTCCAGCGATTCGACGATGAGCAAGGAGAGGGCTGTATCCACGATGTCATAAGAAGTAAGGCCCATGTGGATAAACCTGGAATCTTCGCCCACGTTTTCAGCTACCGAGGTGAGGAAGGCGATGACATCATGTTTGACCACTTTTTCAATTTCTTCAATCCGGGGAATGGAAAAGCTGGCTTTTTTCTTGATGTTTTCCAGAGAATTTTTGGGAATCTGTCCCAGCTTGGCCCAGGCTTCACAGACAGCCAGTTCCACCTGCAGCCATTTTTGGTACTTGTTTTCTTCAGACCAGATGGCTCCCATTTCGGGCAAGGTGTAACGCTCAATCATAGGGGAATCCTTTTGTTAATTTATTTTGATTTTTTATCTTATCAATTAACTTCTTGCGCGTCAATTTAAATCAGCAAAATGAAGGATAAAAAGAGGCTAAAAAAAATGTCAAAGGAAAACTTATGGAAATTGTCTAATTTAAATGAAAGACTGGTGCAGGCTTGATGACTGAAAGTTGAGTTGCTAAACTGGTTTCGGGAGTAAAGCAGGAGATGGAAGATGAACGCCAGCTAATCAGGCGGGCTAAGAATGGCGACCGTGAGGCTTTTATGGTGCTGGTGAAAAGATACGAAAAGCCCATTTATCAGCTAATTTTTCGCCTGACTGGTAACAGGGAAGATGCGGCTGACCTGACCCAGGAAACTATGCTGAAGGCCTTTAAGGCCCTGAAATCCTTCCAGGAAAAATCCAGTTTTCATACCTGGCTGCACCGGATAGCCGTAAACCTTTCCCTGAATTTTCTAAAAAAGAACAGAGCGCAGAAAAATCAGCTGGAGTATCTTGATAACCGGCTCAATGAAGAAACAGAGTTCCAGGCCGTTTCTGTAGCTGATAAATGGCAGGCCTCGGAAGAATTAAGGGA
>JBBIRN010000043.1:0-9482 GCA_037441785.1 Candidatus Aminicenantota bacterium
CCCCGAAAATAAAAGCTCAGCCAGCTGCCAAGCGTGACATAATAAATCCCAACCACCAATCCGGCTAGAAATTGAAGCAGATAAATCCAGCTAAAATTTCCTTTGAGCAAGCCAGCCATGACCAGCATAGAGAAAATTGCAGCAGAAGGCAAAAGAGCAAGAATCGTCAGGGCCAGGATTTTCTGCAGTAAATAAGCACGGTATTCTCCCTGGAGAAACATAATGTTTTCCAGAACACCACTTTCAACTTCATCTTTCATCATATCGCCGGAAAGAAATAAAAATGTGTAGGGAAAAAGAAACAGGAAAAAATTGATGGCCATGGCTAAAGAGTCAGCCAGCAGAACATAAAAAACGACTAGCCCCGGCACCAGGCTTAAGAAACATAAACCTGTGGAGCGGAAAACTTTTTTTTGGATTAAAAGAAAGTTAACTTTGAAGCGAGTCTTAGCAAACATTGTTTAGCTCTATCCATTCTAGTTTGAAAATCGAGCAGGTAATCGTCAATATAGGCCACCTGATGGTTCTGGAGTATGACCCAAAATGGCTCAAGTTTAACTTTAAACTGGCGAAAAAGATTTCTGTTTCTGTCTTGGATAATTGGATAATTAAAGGAATATTTGGAGGCAAAGGCCAGAAGTTCATCTGTTTCCTCGGCTGATATCCCAATTAATATCACAGGCAGACTGAATTTTTCAATGAATTCTTTCATTTCCAAGAGCTCATCCCAGCAAACATGACAGACCGAGGAAAAGAAGACCAGAATAGCCGGCTGAGATGAATTATTTATAATCTCCTCAAGGGAGGAATAAATTTTGATTGGTGGTTTGGGGCTTGATGGAGCCATAACCTGTCCGTCAGGAGAAACTGGTGTGGCCCACAGGCTGATTTGAAAGTAAATAATCATAGTGATGGCTAAATTGATTACCGGCTTTATCAAAACCTGCGCTTTCATGTTCCCTCCAGTTGATAGGCATGAAGTTTATCCTCGCTGTCAATTCCGTAGAGAAACTTACCGTTCACTGTAAGAAGCCTAAGAGCGAGGGGCAATTTAATGATTGCTGTAATTTGCCCTTTCTCATTAAGTTTTATAATTTCTTTTCCTGGCCGGAGGTCTCCATCTTGATCATAATCTGGGGCAATAAGATAAAAATTTTCCTTATCTCTGGCAAAACTCCAGCAAACACAGGTAATTTTTTGTTTCCCACTTTTAAGGGGCAAGTCAACTGATTTGGAAGGGTAACGGAAATCAAGCATGATTTTTTCTATTATCTGACCGTTCCCATCCATTTTAATAATATAGTTATTTTGGTATTTCCAGATAAGATAACAATAGCCTGAGGGGTCTTTTTTTAGAATAATTTCATTCCATAGCGTATAAACGATATGGTCCGAAGCAGGGCAAGTATCAATAGCCTTCCACTGTAATTTACCGTTGGAATTGAAACAGTAAACCAACTTTTCAGAACTAAACCGGGGTGAAGGTCTATTGGTAACTAATATTTTTTCTTTATTTAATACTGCTACCTGAACCGGAGTAAAGTTAGTCTTAAATCCACCCAGATATTTTCCATATTTATCAAATATTTTTATCATGTTATTAAAAGAATCACTCACATAAATCTGGTCTTCGTAAAAGTCTAAACCAATTGGCGTATCGAATTCCTCTGGTCCGCTGCCTTTCCTGCCTATGGAACGTTTCAGCTGTCCGTCAGAACCATAAATACGTATTTTATTTTCTCCAGATTCAACAATGTAAAGTTCTTCCTGGGCAAAAAGCATAGTGGAAGGTCTGTAGAAAAAAAGGTTATCTGATGAGTTACCCCAGTTAATTTCTTTTACTCTGAGTATAGTTGGTTCATCTGCCTTTAGATTGATGATGCTGGCCAGCAAAATTAAAATTATTATCCTGGCGGCTACTGTTATGTTGCTCATAAATAGCTCCTTTCGTCCAAGAGTTTAAAACGTAGGAGTTCCGACCCAGATAAAGGTCGGAACTCCCTTCGATTCTAAATTAGAACATTAAGCATCTGGCCAGAGCCACATCGCAGACGGTTAGAGCCAGAGTTGTTCTGACTACACCCAGGTCCGATTCAAGAGCTCTGGTTCGGCATCTTGCCCAATCATCCCAGCAGATATCAGCTTTGGTCGCGGCCTTCGATGAAGTGGGAATAAGCAGGAAAATTGAAAGAATAAAAAGTACCGAAAGTGTTAAGGCTAATGCCTTTTTCATGTTAACCTCCTTTCGCTCTGAAGATGAGCAAATAACGTGCCGAAAAAGCGAGCCACAGCCTGAACTCCGAAAAAGAAGTTTTAACATCAACAATAATGACGAAAATAAATATATAGAAATCTCATCTCCCTAGAAAGAATAAAATAAGGCTGTTGACCCCGAAAAAAATTGCTCTTAAACATTCATACTTTTAGGTGCGGGTTAGAACTCTGGCTAATATAACTGTCAAAAGGTGTTAACAATAGAAGGGCCGGCCGACAATAAAAGTTTACTTTTGCTAAACGGTCCTGCTCAGTTAAAACATAGCTAAGAGCAGAAAGAATCGGTAATTAACAAGAAGCCTCATTCATCACGGGCAATTATAGCGGTAAATTTTTTGGACTAAAGAACCTTTTAAATTTTGAAAACCTTTTTTTCCTCTCCTCTTTTCCTACTGAAAGCTTAGTCTAATATCTAATGGCCAAAAAAGAGTAAAAAAAGTCTAAATCAAGAACTTGCCGTTTTTGGCGATGTACTTGCCGTTGGCGATAATGGTCACCTTATCCACCAGGGCATCGTAATGGTGCTTGCTCTTGTTCTTTCCGATTCCGTAAGAATCTCCGATAGCGAAGTGGACTGTGCCAAAGGCTTTTTCCGCTTCCAGCATGTTGGGGCAAATGCGGGCGCCGGGGTTGGTGCCGATGCCAAACTCACCGATGATAAAGCCGGTTTCATCTTTACCGATGTTCTTGACGATTTCTTCTATTCCTTTACCCTTCCAGCGCACCAGCCGTCCTTCTTTGAATTCCATCTCGCCGTGTCCGAGTTTATCGTCAATCAGGCTGATGACGATTTTTCCGGTAAAGGTTTCTTCTACCGGGCAGGTGTAGCATTCGCCAGCCGGCAGGTTGCCATGTTTTCCTTTCTTGCTGATGTCACCGTTGTCGTTGTGCCATTCCCGTCCCTTGACGCTGAAAGAGATGTTGGTACCCGCTTCGTTTTCAATGATCACCCGGTCGGCATCCTTCATGGCCCTGATGACTTTTTTGGTGAATTCGTTCATTCTGGCAAAATCAATGTTCACCAGCCGTTCCATCATATCCACGGTGATGCCTGGCATCATGCAGATGCGGCTGTATTTCATGCCCTGGCTGACCATGAAGCCGCGGAAAGGCTTTTCTTCAATGCGGGCTTCAAGCAGGTAAGCGATGGCCGAAGCTTTTTCGCTTATCAGTTTGAAAAGCTTGGTGGGAGCAGTAATCGGTCGCAGAGTTTCGGTCATCAGGTAGGTGGTGGTTTCGGCGCCGGCTTTTTTGGCGTAAAAAGCTAGGGCTTCGGCAATGTCCATTTTCTGCTTGTCAGTTACCAGCAAAAATTGTTCACCCGGCTTTAATTTTAAAGATTGAAAGATAGCTTTTTCTGCGGCTTTATAAAGCTTGTTAACTGGCATTTTTCCTCTCCTTTACTGGTTTATTTTTTTATTTCTTTTCCCGGCGGGCTTCCCAGTAGACAAAACCCATGAGTAACAGGAAAGCCACCAGGCTGATGATTTCGCCATAACGGGTGTACCAGGCCGCAGGCGCCCCGTCTACCCATTTGCCGTTTTCCAGCACCATGCTGACGCCCAGGCTGACGTAGTGGTCCAGGTTGGCCAGCTTGAGCACAGCCAGGACAATGCCCATCAGGGCACCACCCGCAATAAAGCCGGAAGAAATGAGCATTCCTTTGTTGTGTCTTTTTTCGGCCAGTTCTTTATCCGGGCTGGATTTTTTAATGAGGTGGGACAAGAATCCACCGACCAGCAGGGGAGTGGTCAGGTGAAGCGGCAGGTACATACCAAGAGCAAAGGGCAGCGGTGGAATCTTGGCCAGTTCAGCCACAATGGCAATAGAGGCCCCCACTCCATAAAGCAGCCAGGTGACTGGCTCTCTGGACATCAAGGACTTGATCACCGCGGCCATTAAATTGGCCTGGGGGGCGGCCAGCGCTCCGCTCTGGAAAGAGAAGGCTTTATCCAGGATGAAAATAGCCACGCCCACCGTCAGGGCGGAGATGAAAATTCCGGTAAATTTAAATCTTTCCTGATTTCTTGGCGTAGCTCCAATCCAGTAACCAATTTTCAGGTCGGTGATAAAGCTACCGGAAACAGAAAGAGCGGTGCAGACCACGGCTCCAATCAGAAGAGCCACGGCCATGCCTTCATTTCCAGAAAGACCGGCTCCAATCAGAATGACGCTGGAGAGAATGATGGTAATCAGCGTCATGCCCGAGACCGGGTTAGTGCCCACGATGGCAATGGCGTTGGCCGCCACCGTGGTGAAGAGGAAAGAAAGCAGGAAGCAGATGACCACGCCAATCAGGGCGAATTTCAGGTTGGAAATCCAGAGAAAGTAGAAGAACAGAGCCAGGGCAGTCAGCAGAATGCCGGCAATGATGGTGGACATCTTCAGGTCCCGGTCGGTGCGCACCGTTTCGTGGCCCGCGCCAGCCTGTTTTCCCCGGAAAATTTCTTTGAAGCCCAGGGAGAAAGATTTGACCATGATGGGCATGGATTTGATGATGCCGATTATTCCGGCCATGAAGATGGCGCCGATGCCGATGTTACGCACATAGGTAGTAAAAATCTGGACTTCGTTCATCTGGGCGATGGGTATCTTGCCCGGGTAGATGGCTTCGGGGAAGTGCTGACCCAGAAACCAGATAACAGGAATAAAGCCAAAGTGGGACAGAAGGCCGCCGGCTACGATGATGGCGTTGTAGCGAAGGCCGATGACATAGCCAAGCCCGAGGAAGGCGGACAGAGCGTCAATCTTCAGAACCATGCGGCTTTTTTCGGCCAGCCGGTCCATAAAGGGCAGAAAGCGAAAGGTGATGACTTCGTTCCATAGCCTGACACCAATGGCCAGGAATTCATAGATGCCGGCGACCACCACGCCGAGGATTAGAGGTTTGGCCTGAGCTCCACCACCTTCTCCTGAAACCAGGATTTCTGTGGTGGCCGTGGCTTCAGGAAAAGGCAAACGGCCGTGCTGTTCCACGCAGAAGTAACGGCGTAAAGGAATGAGGAACAGGATGCCCAGGCACCCGCCCAGGAAGGTGGACAGGAAAATCTTAAAGACGTCTATCGGCAAACCAATGATGAACAGGGCCGGAATGGTAAAAATGGCTCCGGCGACCAGAGCCCCAGAAGCTGCCCCGATGGATTGAATGATGACGTTTTCCAGGATGGTGTTTTTACGACGGTAGGCATAGCCAATGCCCACGGCCAGGATGGCAATCGGGATAGCTGCTTCCGGGACGGTGCCCACCTTCAGGCCAAGGTAAGCCATGGAAAAGGTAAAGAATAAAGCCATGAACAGGCCCCAGAGCACTGAACGGGGAGTTACTTCCGGAAGGTTTTGTTCTGGCGGAACCAGGGGAACGTATTTTTCACCTGGAGCCAGTTCCCGGTAGGCCTCAGGCGGCAGAGATTTTTTAGAAGTCTCCATAAGCCCTCCCTTCAATTTTATAAATTCTAAATTTTTAAGTTTATAACCAGGAGGTTATTCGCTCATCCGGCCCAGAACATCTTCAGTAATTTTGTTGTAGAGGTCAACGTTAATTTTAACTTTTTTCTCTGCCCGCACCTTTTGCAGGTAGCTGTAAAGGAACATTTCCTGGGCCTGGCTCAAAGCCTGGGCCATTTCATCATTTTTAACTTTTTCAAAATCTTCTTTGGAGACTTCCTTGCGGTCAAGCACTCTGATAATGGCATAGCCGTTGCCGATATCCACCGGGTCGCTAATCTGATTTACCGGCAGGCTAAAAATTAGCTGGTCCACCTTTTCTGTGTCTTCAATCAGGCTCAGGTATTGGCCGCGCTTGTGGGTTTCCACGCTTTTGTATTCTAAATTGTTGGCTTTAGCCAGTTCTTCCAGGCTTTTCACCTGGCCGGTTTTAAGAGCCAGCAATTTTTCCCGGGCCAGCTGTTTTTTCTTTTCTTTGAGCAAATCTTCGCGCACCTCATTTTTGACTTCTTCGTAGCTGGCCGGATGTTCTGGGGCTATTCTGGTTAGCTGAGCCAGAGCCACCCCTTCGTAGGTAAAAATGGGAGAAGTAATTTCTTTTTCTTTTTTCAGCTCAAACAGAGCCTGGCTGATGGAACCTGATGAATCCACCTGCGGGATGGGGTCACCGTTTTTGAGTGACTCGGTATCTTCAACCTTAAGGCCTTCTCTTTTAGCCGCTTCTTCCAGGTTCCTGGTTTTGGCCACTATTTTAGCCAATTTTTCTATTCTTTCTGAGGCTTTATTACGAGCCTTGTTTTCTTTGAGGCTCACCTGAATCATGGCCTTAACTTCAGCAAGGGACCTGGTAATTTCCGGCATCTTCTCTGTGACCTTCAGGATGACGGCCGCGCTTCCGGTGTCTACAACCTCGGACACCTGGTTAGCTTCCAGTTTATTAATTTCTTTGATCTCCTCGGCGGAAAGGCTCTGCCAGTCGTAATAACCCCAGTCTCCACCGTTTTTAGCTTTGTCGTCTTTGGAGTAGGTGCTGGCCAGATGGGCGAAATCTTCGCCTGAAGCCAGCCTGGATTTCAGGCTTCTGGCCTGTTCCAGCACCTGGTTCTTGTCCTGGGCGGTGTAGGGCAGGTAGAGACGGCTCACCCTTATCTTGGCTGGCTCTTTAAACTGGTTAATGTTTTCCTTGTAATATTTTTCAATTTCCGCGTCGGAGACGGTGACTTCTTTTTTCAGGTCTTCGGTTTTCAGAAAAACGTATTTACCCTGTCTTTTTTCAGGAATTTTGTAACGGTCTTTGTTTTTCTCAAAAAATTCACGTATTTCGCTTTCCGCGGGTTGGTAGCTAAACGGCACTTTATCCAGGGTGGCGACCACGTATTCAATTTTGGCTGTTTCGTTCTGCTTCTTGTAGTTCTGCCAGACCTCTTCTTCAGAAACAGTAATGCCCGCCGTTAAAAGTTGAGTTATTTTATTAAGAACAATTTCTTCTCTCAAGCTTTCTTCAAATTTCTCCAGGGGGATGTGGTTCCAGTCCAGGATTTGCTTGTACTCGTTAAAGCCCACAAATTTACCATCTCTCTGAAAAGCCGGGAAGGAAATAATTTTTTCTCTTAGCTCAGCATCCGTGGCTTTCAGGCCCATCTCCCGGGCAACCTGCAGTAAGAGGCTTTGCTGGATGAGCTGTTCCAGCAGCTGCTGGGGCAAATTAAGCTGGCGCAACAGGTTGGCGTTCAGGTCCGGATACTGTTTTTTCATGTTTTCTATTCTCTGCCGCAAAATCTGGTAGTATTCGTTAGCGGAAATGCTTTTATTTCCCACCTGCACGATGGTATTGGTCCGGTTGGCTTCCCCCAGTCGCCCGGCGCCGCCCCAGACAGCAAAGATGGCAATAATGAAGGTGGCTATGACTATCCACAAAATGGGGGTAAGTGATTTGACGTTTTTGCGCATACTCTTAAGCATGGTTCATTTCTCCTGTTTCTCTTGTTCCCGGTCAAAATAAGGTTTTAACCGGTGGTAAGTGGTGGTCAGGTCCTCACAGAATACCCGGGTTTCGCCGATGATGGGCATGAAATTAGCATCACCCGTCCAGCGGGGCACCACGTGAATATGAAAGTGACCGGCTACGCCAGCTCCGGCGCTGTGGCCGAGGTTCAGGCCCACGTTAAAGCCGTGGGGTTTGTAACATTTTTTTAAAATTCGTAATACGAGCTGCACCAGAGAAGTGGCTTCGGCCACCACCGGTTCAGGTGCTTTTTCAAAGTCAGCCAGGTGCCGGTAGGGAGCAATCATCAGGTGACCGGTGGTATAGGGAAAACGGTTGAGAATGATAAAGTTATGTTTCCCGCGGTACAGGATAAGCGACTCCGCTTCGTTTTGTTGTTTTACCGCCTCACAGAAAACACATTTTTTCATCTTCAGAGCCTTCTGCACATAGGTCTGGCGCCAGGGAGCAGCAATGTACTTCATTTTTGTTCGTTCAGCATTTCCTTGAGGAGTTTGGAAGGTTTGAAATACAGGACCTTTTTGGGCGGAACCTTAACCAGCTCGCCAGTTCTGGGGTTGCGGCCCGAACGAGGAGCTCTTTGCCGGAAGCGGAAACTACCGAATCCCCTGATTTCCACTTCTTCACCTTTCAAAATGGCCTCTTTGATAGCTTCAAAGAAGAGATTGATACCGGCTTCCGCTTCCTGTTTGGAGATGTTTAATTCCCTGGAAATGATGTTAACCAGGTCGGCTTTAATCATTCTTTACCCTCCTTTTTGCTGTTATCTTTGGTAGACAGGTTTTTAAGCTGTTCCCGTAATAAATCGCCCAGGGTTAATCTATCGCTGTGTCCTTCCATGTATTTCTGGAATTCTTTTTTCTGTAAATCCATCTGAGCCTGACGGAAGCTCAGAGAAATCTTGCGGTTCTGGGGGTTGAGTTTGATAATCTTGGCTAGTCTTTCTTCCCCGATTTTAAAAACTTCGGCTGGATTTTCTATTTTGTTTTCATCTAGCTCGGAATTGAAGACCACGCCTTCAATACCCGGCATGATTTCCACAAAGACCCCAAAATCTGCGATTCTGACTATCTTGACCTTGAGAATGTCTCCAACTTTCTGTCTGGAGAAGAAATCTTCCCAGATATCGCCCTGCAACTGCTTGATGCCCAGAGAAAGTTTCTGTTTTTCCAGGTCCACGTTCAGCAAAACCACCTCAACTTCTTCTCCGACTTTCAGTTTTTCTGAGGGATGTTTGATTTTTTCCCAGCTGATGTCGGAAATATGGACCAGTCCTTCAATGTCCTTGTCCACCTGGACAAAAGCGCCAAAATCTGTCAGGCTGGTTACTTTTCCTTTCAGCCTGGCTCCGGGGTTGTATTTCTGGGCAAAAAGCTCCAGAGGATGGGGAGTGGCCTGTTTCAGACCGAGGGAGATACGGCGGTTGGCGGCGTTGACTTCCAGCACCTGCACCGTTACTTCTTGACCGATGGACAGCACTTTTTTCGGGTGAACCATTTTCTTGGACCAGGTCAGGTCAGAAACATGGATGAGTCCTTCCACTCCCTTTTCCAGTTCCACAAAAGCGCCAAAGTCCGTCAGGCTGACCACCTTACCGGTAACTTTGGTACCGGGCTGGTATTTCTGCTCCACGCTCAGCCAGGGGTCAGGGGTTAGCTGTTTGTAGCCAAGAGAAATTCTCTCCTCATTTTCGTTGAAATCCAGGACCACCACTTCCACTTCCTGGCCTACTTGGAAAAGTTCTGAGGGGTGGTTGATT
>JBBIRN010000043.1:9530-12203 GCA_037441785.1 Candidatus Aminicenantota bacterium
TTCTACTCCGCCCAGGTCAATGAAGGCCCCGAAGTTAGTCAAGGATTTGACGACTCCTTTGACCTTTTCACCCTTAACCAGGCGGCTGAAAACCCGGCGCTTCCTTTTTTCCCGCTCATCCTGGAGCAGCAATTTTCTGGAGAGAACCACATCTTCTTCTTTACGGTTAAATTTCATTACTTTGAATTTCATGGTTTGACCGACCAGAGCCTCGGGGTCTTTGAGGGGCTTGAGGTCGGCGTGAGCTTCGGGCAGAAAGGCCTCCAGGCCCACATCCACCGTAAAACCGTTCTTGACTCTGGCGGTTATGGTTCCGGTGACCCAGTTGTTGGCATGATAAGACCTTTCCAGAAAGTCAAGAGCCCGGAGAACGTCGGCTTTCCTTTTGGAGAGAAGGAAATAACCGTCCTGTGGCCTGGATTTTTCCAGAATAGCTTCTATCTCCGCTCCCACTTTTATTTCCTCAAATTCTTTCGGCTGGCGAAAATCTTCTTTGGGAATGGCCCCTTCGGTTTTGTGTCCGATGTCCAGCAGCAGATGAGTCGGAGTTTTTTTCACCACCCGACCTTTAATCAGGGAACCGGCTGTCAGCTCCTGTTCTGACAGATGGTACTGATCAAGAAGACGTTCGTAGTCTTCTGGAGTAAGTTGTTCATCAGTTTTTGGGTTCTTTTTGGCTTCAGTCATGGGTCACCTTCTCCTGTTTTGAATTCTGTTGGAAGCTATTTTTAATAGCTGTCACAGTTTTTTTGATAACATCAGGCGGGGTGGAAGCCCCTCCTGATAGTCCGATTCGAGAAATACCCTGGAGCATTTCCGGTTTTATTTCTTCAGGCGATTCTATCAAGTAGGTGCGAGGCCGGAGTCGCCGGGAAATTTCGTACAGCTTGTTGGTGTTGGAACTGTTGCGGCCGCCGACGATAATCATGGCTTCCACCTGAGCGGCCAGCTCGGCAGTTGATTCCTGGCGAATGCGGGTGGACTGACAGATGGTGTTATAAACGGTCAGCTCCGAAGTTTTTTCCAGAAGTATGGAGACAATCCGGCTGAAAAGTTTGACGTCTTGAGTGCTCTGGGCCAGCACCGTCCTTTTTTTCTTGAAAGGCAGAGCCAGGGCTTCCTGCTCGTTTTCTACCACCAGGGCTTTGTGGCGGCTGTAGCCAACCAGGCCCTGGATTTCTGGGTGGCTTCTGTTGCCGACAATGATGAGCTGACCAGCCTGACGGCTTAGCTTTTCCACGTTTTGCTGGATTTTCTTGACTATCGGACAGGTGGCGTCAACTATTTTAATTCGCTTTTTTCTAAGCTTTTGGTACACGGCCGGTGAAACACCGTGGCTGCGAATGATGACCGTATCCCCTGGTTTGAGCTGGGTGAGAGAAGTGGCGACCTTGATGCCTCTGGCCTCCAGTTTTCGGGTTACTTCCGGATTGTGAATGAGTTCCCCCCACATGTAGGTATGGTCTGATTTTTTGCTTTCCGTGGCCAGAGCAAGCTGCAAGGCTCTTTTCACTCCATAACAAAATCCACTGTTTTTGGCGACGATGATTTCCATTAAAAATAAGCGCCTCAGGAATAGGCTATCTATACTATAGAAGTCAGTTTCCTTTGTCAACCCTAAGTATTGAAAATATCTTTACTTAGGGCTCAGGAAACCGTTTGTTTTTCTTCTTCCAGAATCTTCCTGATTTCTTCTTCTTTGGGCAGCTCATCCAGGCTGTTCAGACCAAAATATTGCAGGAATTTTTCCGTGGTGCGATAGACCAGAGGATTGCCCGGTGCTTTCTTGCGACCGACGATTTTAATCAGCTTTTTCTGAAGCAGAGTTTTGACCGAATAGGTAGAATCAACGCCGCGGATGGCGGCGATTTCGGCCTGGGTGATAGGCTGGTGGTAGGCGATGATGCTGAGTGTTTCCAGGGCGGCAGAAGAAAGCTTGGTTTTCTTCTCTACCTGCAAGAAACGGCGAACCCACTGGTCGTGCTCTGGTTTGGTGGTAAAAAGGTAGCCCCCGGCGCTCTGAATAATCTGGATGCCCCGGTCAGCGGCGGCATAATCCTGTTTCAGAGCTTCCAGGGCCGCATTTATCTCTTCTTCCGGAACTTCTCCCAGGACCTCTTTAATTTTGTCCATGGTGAGGGGGTCCTGCGACATAAAAATTAAAACTTCCAGTATTGCTTTCAGTTGTTCATTCATGGCTGTGTCCGTGTGGCAGATGATGAGGCCGGTCTTTTCTCAGCCAGACTCGGATGGTCTGGAAGAGTTGCTCCTGCAGAGCTATAACGACATGATTTTTGACCAGCTCAAGAAGGCAGAAGAAGGAGACCAGAGCTTCTTCTATGGTTTCCTGGCTGGAAAAGTACTCAAGAAAATCCATCTGTCCGTTCTTTTCCAGGTAATCAACGATTTCTTTTATTTTTTCTTCTACCGAAACATCTTTACCTTTTATCACCCGGAAGTTTTCTCGTTCTTTCCTTTTCATAATGAGGAAGAAGGTTTCCGCCAGGTCAAAAAGGCTGACTTCCAGCAGGTCCAGCTCATCCGGTTTGGCCACAGGCGGAAGAAAAGTTCTCTTCCAGCGCAACAACTGGTCTTCTTCCTTTTCCCGCAGCATGGAGCAGGCAATTTTCACTTTCTGGTATTCCAGGAGTTTGTCCACCAGAATCTGGCGCG